>NC_008343.2:1732500-2027500 GCF_000014285.2 Granulibacter bethesdensis CGDNIH1
TGGTGCGGATAATCTTTCCTCCGACAGCACCGGCCTGCGGATTGGCCGCCAGACGCTGGACCGCCCGCTCCAGCGCGAGCGGCCCCAACACCACATCGTTGTTCAGATACAGCGTATAGAGGCCCAGGACATGCTCCAGCCCGACATTACAACCGGCGATATAGCCGCGATTGGTGGAAAAATGGATCACCTTCGCGCCATGGACATAGCGTTCAATGGCTGTGGTTTCATCGCGCGATCCTGAATCAACCAGGATCACCTCCAGGTCGACTTTCTGTGCCGCGAGCGAAGCCAGTGTCTGCATGGTCAGATGAAACTGATTATGCATCACGATGATCACGGAGACGGTCGGCGGCACGCTCTCGTCACGGGAGAAATCAAGCCCGTGCGGCATCAGACAGGCCAGCGTGTTGCGCGCCTGCCGGGCGAACAGGAACCGCGTCTGGTTTTCGGTCGGGACTGGCTCCTCTTCCTGCACAAAGCCCTCGATCTGACGGGCAATGTGGAGCGCAAAAGAATCACGAATAAGGTTGCTGGCCGTGTTCAGGGTTGACTGTGCATCTGTTGACGGAAGCTGCAAGCCGTGACGCGGAGGGCGCCCCTCTTGAATGCCGAATTCCAGAAAATGCATATATCCGTTGCGGAAGCGACCTCCCTGCAGGAAGCCGTCCAGATCCGCATTGCCGGACCGATACTCCTCCTCCGAGAAAAACGGATTTGGATTGAAGGCATGGGGCGTGTCATTGCCCAGGTAATGTGCCAGCGGACTGACCCATCGTCCGGCAGCTATTTCCTCTGCGACTGCGGGATAGTTTTGCAGATACCATTCCGCATCGAAATACCAGGAGGAGCGCGGATAATGCCCCTGCCCGGCCAGATCGAACACATCCTCGATCAGGCTGCGGTCTTCCTTTTTCGGCGGGACATGGGCGGGCCTGAACATGTTCCACAGATCAGGATCCAGAAACAGCCCAGGCTGCCGCCCTTCCGCCGCCCCTTCGCGCAGATAGTGATCAAACCCGTTGACGAAATCCCCTCTGCCAACCGGCCCGTCAAAGCGAAACAGGTCAGGATAGGTCCGCTGATACCATGCCTCATCAAACAACCAGTTGGGAGAACGGATTTTATGGCCGACCCTGAAATAATGATCGTAGCCACAGGTGAATACACCCTCATCTATGGCATTCCGCACATCAGGGTTGGCATTCACATACCATTGCTCGTCAAACAATGCATTGGGGCAGAAACCTGACTGATGACCTTCATCGCGATAATGGTGCCAGCCATCCGGCTTGCCATATTTTACTGTGTACCAGTCAGCATCGAAAAACAGCCAGGAAGGGATTGTTGTTTTCCTCGGCACACACTGCAATGCGGCAGAAGAGTCCTGATCAATCTCGCTATGGAAAAGCTCATGAAGCATCAGTGTTGCGTGCCCAAAATCATGGGTGCTCCTGCATAGTCACAGGGAACAGCCCCGTTCTTTACAGAGTTAAAAAATCAACTTTCAAATAAACCTATGGTTGAATAAGAAATTTTCAACAAACGCAGAAGCTGATCTTCTCAAAAATGTCTCTAAAAAAACACTCTCTTTATCCAGACTGTTTTTATCACTTCATATTCTCAGCATAGTTTATTGATCTGAAATTACACCCTCAAGGGAGACAGAGAAAATGGTTGTTTTTGTAAAATGAGTATTTTTATGATGGGCATTGGATAAAAAAACGCGCCGATCAATACCGGCGCGTTTATTGTATTCTCGTTTTTCAATCAGACGTTTTATGATCGTTTTTATCCCCGTATCAGTGTCCTCACCAGATGCAATGCAAGAAGCAGTGCCCCCACTGACAACGTCACCGACGCCACCGCATAAGAAGCGGCAAGAAACACTTTGCCACGCTCATAAAGCAGCACCGTTTCCAGAGAAAAAGCGGAGAAGGTGGTGAACCCGCCGAGAATCCCGGTGGTCAGAAACAGCCGCCAGTGCTGCGGCAACCCGGCTTTGAGAGCGAATGTCTCCACCACCGCACCGATCAGGAACGAGCCGAGCATATTGATGAACAACGTGCCGAACGGAAATTCCGTCAGCCCCCAGCGCATCGCGGTCAGATTGACCATATGCCGCGCCATACCGCCAATCCCGGCACCGAAAAAGACGATCAGATAGCTCATCACTCAGCCCCGCTTCATCCTGTTCCGTGACTTTACACAGATCATGACAGCCGGCCACGCTGGCGACCGATCCGGGCGATCAGCGTATAGAAAGACGGGGTCAGCAACAGACCGAAACCGGTAACACCCAGCATGCCCGCGAACACGGTGGTGCCGAGAGACTGCCGCATCTCCGCCCCTGCCCCGGTCGCGACGACCAGCGGCAGCACGCCCAGAATAAAGGCCAGCGAGGTCATCAGAATGGGACGCAGACGGGTACGGGCGGCATGCTCGGCAGCAGCGGCAGGGGTAGCCCCTTCATCCTCGGCCTGACGGGCGAATTCGACGATCAGGATGGCGTTTTTCGCAGCCAGACCAACCAGCACCACGAAACCGATCTGCGCCAGAATATCGATGGCCATGCCACGCCATAACAGGCCGGTCACCGCCGCCAGCAGACACATCGGCACGATCAGCACCACCGCCAGCGGCAGCTTCCAGCTTTCATACTGTGCCGCCAGCACCAGAAACACGAACAGCGCCGCCGCGCCGAATACCAGCAGGGTCGGCGTTCCCTTCATCTGCTGCTGATAGGCAAGCTCGGTCCATTCCACGCCAAACCCATGCGGCAGAACCTGCTCGGCCAGCCGCTCCATATGCGCCAGCGCCGTGCCGGAGGAAACACCGGGGGCCGCGCCGCCCATGATCTCGGCCGAGGGATACAGGTTATAGCGCGGCATCCGGTAAGGCGAGGTGGTATCGGCGAAGCGCGCCACTGTGCCGATAGGGACCATATGACCACTGGCATTACGCGCCTTCAGCCGTCCGATATCATCGGAGGTACGGCGGAACTGCCCATCCGCCTGCGCCACCACCTGATAGGTGCGACCCAGATAGTTGAAGTCGTTGATATAGGTCGAGCCAAGATAAAGCTGCATCGCTCCGAACACGTCACCCGGCGTCATCCCGACCTTTTCCGCCTTCTGGCGGTCCATATCGGCGTACACCGAGGGCGTGCCCGTGTTGAACAGCATGAAGATCCCGGCCAGAGCCGGGTCTTTCCGGGCTGCGGCAACCAGTTGCTGCGTTGCCTGCTCCAGCTCCTTCGCACTAACGCCAGTGCGGTCCTGTACCATCAGCTTGAAACCGCCAGCCTCGCCAATGCCCTCCACCGGTGGCGGGGCGACGGTCAACACGAAAGCATCCTTCACCACGGAAAGCCGCCGCTGCATGTCTTTCAGGATCACCGGCGCCGAAAGACCTTTTTTCTCACGCTCGTCGAAATCCCTCAGGGTGGAGAACACCGTCGCGGCGTTGGAGGCATTGGTGCTGCTGGCAATATCCAGACCGGCGAACGGCACCGCATGAGAGACACCGGGCGTCTCCATGATGATTTTGGTGACCTCCCTGACCGCCTGCTTGGTGCGATCCAGCGAGGCTCCGGGAGGAAGCTGGATCAGAGTGACCAGATAGCTTTTATCCTGATCCGGGATAAAGCCGGTGGGCGCACGGGAGAATTGAAAGCCGGTCAGCGCGATCAGCCCGGCATAAGCCAGCATGACCAGCCCCACCCCCCGCAACAGCACCCTCGTCAGCCGGCCATAGCGATCGGACAGCCAGTCGAAGCCACGGTTGAACAGCGCGAAGCCCCGCGCCACCAGACGGGATAAGATGGTACCCCGCGGCGTGTGATGATCATGCGGACGGAACAGCACCGCGCATAAAGCCGGGCTGAGCGTCAGCGAGACAATCGCCGAAATGACGGTGGACGCCGCGATGGTCACCGCGAACTGCCGGAAGAAAGCTCCGGTGATGCCTGACAGGAATGCCGACGGCACGAACACCGCGCATAAGGTCAGCGCAATGGCGATCAATGCGCCGCCGACCTCATCCATCGTGCGATGCGCGGCTTCGGAAGGAGACATGCCGGCCCGGAGGTTACGCTCCACATTCTCCACCACCACGATGGCGTCATCGACCACGATGCCTACCGCCAGCACCAGCCCGAACAATGACAGATTGTTCAGCGTAATGCCGAACAGGGCCAGCACGGTGAACGTACCGATCAGCGAGACCGGAATGGCAATCACCGGCACCAGAGAGGCGCGCCATGTCTGAAGGAACAGGATCACCACCCCGACCACCAGAAGAATGGCGATCAGGATCGTATCCTCCACCTCATACACTGATTTGGAGATGAATTCGGTGGGGTCATACTGAATGGTGTAGGCAACGCCGGGCGGAAAATCCTTCGACAGGATTTTCATCGCCTCCTTCACCTCTTCATCCACGGCCAGTGAATTCGCACCCGGCTGAGCGTAGATCGCCAGCGGAATGGCCTCACCGAGATCGAGATAAGCGGCCGAGCTGTAATCCTGCGCGCCCACTTCGGCCCGGCCGATATCGCGAATACGAACGATATGGCCCTGCCGGTCATTTTTCACGATGATGTCGGCAAATTCCTCGGCGGTATGCAGCCGCCCCAGCGTCTGCACGTTCAGTTCATACGCTTCCGCAGAAGGGGTTGGCTGCTGGTTCAGCACACCGGCCGAGACCTGAATATTCTGCGCCCGCAAGGCTGAAACGATTTCCTCCGCCGTCACATCATGCGCCGCCGCCTTGTCGGGATCGAGCCAGATGCGCATCGCATAATCCCGGCCCCCGAAAAGCTGTACATTGCCCACCCCCGGCAGACGCGCCAACACGTCCTTCACATGCAAGGTGGCATAGTTGGACAGATACAGTTGATCCCGCGACTCATCCGGCGAGACCAGATGCACCACCAGCAGGATGCTCGGTGTCACTTTCTGCACGGTCACGCCCAGACGCTGCACCTGATCCGGCAGACGCGGCAGAGCCTGCGTCACACGGTTCTGCGTCAACACCTGCGCCATATTCAGATCAGTGCCAAGGCGGAACGTAACCGTCAGACTGAGCTTGCCATCCCCGGTGGACTGGCTGCTCATATACAGCATGTTCTCCACACCGTTGATCTGCTGCTGCAACGGCGTCGCGACGGACTGGTCCACGACCTCCGCCGAGGCGCCGGGATAGGAGGTGGAGATCTGCACTGTCGGCGGCACGATGTCTGGATATTGCTCGACCGGCAGCGCGAACAGGGCGCCAAGGCCGATCAAGGTGATAAAAATGCTGACGACCGAGGCAAGGATCGGCCGGTCAATAAAGGTATGGGTGAAGCGCATGATGTCTCTGCTTCCCCGATCAGTGCGTGCTGGCCGGAACGCTGGAAACCGGGCGTATCTCACCCGGTTTCGCCGAGACCTTCATGCCCGGCTGAGCCCGCATGAGTCCATCGATCACCACGCGATCCTGCGGAGAAAGACCGGAGCGGATCACGCGCAAACCCTGCTCCAGCGGGCCGATCTCCACGGGCTTGGGGCGCACCGTGCCATCCGCCGTAACGGTCATGACGATATGGCGGGTCTGATCCTGCATGACCGCGGCCGCCGGCACCAGCAGCACCGGCGCAGGCGGCGTGACTGTCAGGCGCAGCCGCGCAAATGCACCCGGCACCAGAAACAGATCGGCATTCGGCACGGTAGCACGGGCATGCATGGTGCCGCTGCCACGATCCATCGCATTGTCGATGAAATCGAGCCTGCCATGCCGGGAGACAGCACCCTCATCACCCAGCATGATTTCCACCTGATCCAGCGAGGATGATGGGCCGGGCAAAGCAGCGGCGTTACCTCCGTGCTGTCTGGCACGCGCATAGGCGAGGTAATCGGACTCGCTCATATCGAAATCCAGATAGACCGGATCAAGCGACACCAGCGTGGCCATCAAGGTAGAGGAGGCCCCTCCCCCCCGGCTGCCGTTGACCAGACTGCCCACAGAGACCAGATGCGCGCCGATCCGCCCGGTGAAGGGGGCGACGACATGGGTGAATTCCAGATCGAGTTTCGCATCACGGATAGCGGCTTTCGCCTGATCCAGATCCGCGAGCGCGGCATTCACATCGGCCGTGCGCTGATCCACCGTCTGCGCAGTCCCGAAATCAGTGTGGCGCAATTGCTGGGCACGCCAGAGCTGCACTTTCGCCAGCGTCACACGGGCCTCGGCGCTTTGATACTGTGCGTTGGCCTGCGCCAGTTTGATCTCGTAAGGGCGTGGATCAATCACGAACAGCAGATCACCCTTATGGACGATCTGGCCATCGGTAAAATGAATCTCCTGAAGCTGGCCGCCCACCTGAGCCCGTAATTCCACCTTGTCCCGGGCGGAAAACTGGCCGAGGAACCCTGCATATCCCGCCACATTCCGTTGCAGCGGCGTGCTGACGATGACCTCCGGCGCGGGCATTGCCGCAGGATGGGACGCTTTGTCCGATGAAAACCGCGCCAGAAGAGGCGTCAAAGCACCCTGTTTCCAGGCATAGCCTCCCCCGGCCAGCAGCAGAATCAGAACCGCCAGATTGCGCCATGTCCGTGCTTCCCGCCGCCCTGTGCCGCCTGAACCCGGCCTGCTGATCCCCTGTGCCTCACCTGTTCGCTGCATCACGTCTTCCATCCCCCCGAACTCGGCAGATCATCCCGAAAATGATGATAGAATATCATACCGAACGATACTATATCGGCTGGTATGGTATCCGGGAAACCGGTTTTCAACCGCGGGGAGGATTGTAAACACAGCATGGGACGTCATCGCGCCTTTGATGCCGACTCTGCCCTGCTCGCCGCGCTGCACGTTTTCTGGCGCAACGGGTTCGAAGGTGCGTCCCTGTCCGACCTCACCGAGGCCATGGGGATCACCCGGCCCAGCCTGTATGCCACATACGGTAACAAGGAAGCGCTGTTTCACAAGGCACTGGATAAGTACGAGGCGCTGTATCTCTCGTTTTTCGCCCATGCGCTGGAAGCAGGCTCTGCTCGGGATGTCGTATCGCAGGTGCTGACAGGATTCGCCGATCTTCAGGCCCCGCAGGATCATCCGCCCGGCTGCATGGACACCAATTGCGCTCTGGTCTGCTCGGAAGCCGCCGAGCCTATCCGGCGGGAGCTGATCCGCCGCCGCAAAATGGATGAAGACCGCCTGTGTGAGCGGCTGGAACGGGCGCGGGCGGAAGGCGATCTGCCGTCTTCCGCCTGCCCTGCCACACTGGCCCGTTTCGTGATGACCGTGGCACAAGGAATGTCGGTGCAGGCTGCATCAGGCGTGGATCATGCCGGCCTACGCCAGATTGTTCAGACGGCGTTACAGGCTTTTCCTGCCCATTCCTGATGCCCCATCCCTGATGATTGGCAAACAGCCTATGAATCACGCCGCTTCCCGCCGCCATGCCGGGAACGGATCCGGCAGGTGCAACCAGAGGGAGGGCGTGAAAGGTCCGGCCTCGCTTTCGCCTACCAGGCAAGCATCGAGCGCAGCACGGATCGCAGCTTCGTCCATCTCCGCGCCGATGAACACCAGTTCCTGCCGCCGGTCACCGAACACATCGTCCCACTTCGAATCCAGCATGCGCCGCCATTCTTCATGATCCGGCCAGCGTGTCCGGGGGATGGCGGCCCACCATAACCCCATTGCCTGATGCCGCATCAACGCCCCGGCCTGACTCATTTCGCCCACCCATTCCGGGCGGGTCGCCAGCCAGAAATGCCCCTTCGCCCGCACGACGCCCGGCCAGGACGTGTTCAGAAACGCATGGAACTTCGCCGGATGAAACGGGCGGCGCACGCGGTAGGTGAAGCTGCGGATACCATATTCCTCGGTCTCCGGTTTGTGCTCCGCATAGCCGTACAGCTCCTTGTACCACAGCGGATGGGTCTGGGCCTTCTCGTAATCGAAGCGTCCGGTCTTCAGCACGCGATGAAGATCAACACGGCTCATGCTGGCCTCGACCAGATCGGCCTCCGGATTCAGGGAGCGGATGATGGTGCGGGCCGCCGCCAGTTGCTGCGGCGTCGCGGCATCGATTTTATTGAGGATCACTACATCCGCGAACTCGATCTGCTGGACCAGAAGATCGACCAGCGTGCGCTCATCTTCATCGCCGAGCGATTCACCACGATCCCGCAGGAAATCGGCAGAGGCATAATCATTCAGCAAATTGGCGGCGTCCACCACCGTGACCATCGTATCCAGCCGGGCAATGTCACCGAGGCTGACCCCGTTCTCATCCCGGAAATCGAAGGTCGCGGCAACAGGCAAAGGCTCGGAAATACCGGTGGATTCAATCAGCAGATAGTCGAACCGCCCGGCCTCGGCCAGCCGACGGACCTCAATCAGCAGATCATCGCGCAAGGTGCAGCAGATGCAGCCATTGCTCATCTCCACCAGCGTTTCCTGTGTGCGGGCCACCGCGCCGCCGGTTCCGTCACTCGCTGTATCGGCCCGGATCAGATCGGCGTCGATATTCACTTCGCTCATGTCATTAACGATCACCGCAACACGTAGCCCGTCCCGGTTATGCAGGACATGGTTCATCAGCGTCGTCTTTCCGGCTCCCAGAAAGCCGGAAAGGACGGTGACAGGCAGGCGGCGGTCCTGATCGGGGGAAGCTGGTTGATCCATTCCGGTGGTCCCTGAAGAGGAGATGGGGCATACAGTTATGTTATAACATAACGTTTATGATCCACTGATTCAAGGCACGGCCTCCCCCTTGCATCGGAGAATACTTTGAGCTGATGGCTGTCTTATAAACTTAAAGTTGTTAATTTCCTGATTTTATTGCGTTGAAGTTTATTTCGTGAAAGGATCGAATCCGTTCGAGAGCCGTATCATCTTTTTTCATCCCTGCCTTTTTATCAGCCTCTATCCAAAGGAAGCTGCCTCGCATGAGCCTCAAAAAAGATACAGGCCTACAGGGGCCTTCAGGGCAGGGCTGGAAACCCTTCACATACAGCTACCGGTATGGTGACAGCGATCCGCTCTCGAGTCAGGTAACCTATACCTATCCCAACCAGGCCCTGTATCTGACCGAACCAGGCGACAGTACAGCCATCAGCTATACCGATATCCATCAGGGCCAGATCGGTGACTGCTACGTCCTTTCCTCCATCGGGGAACTGGCGATGTGGTATCCCGGCGCCATTGAGCGGATGATCACCAGGAATGCCGATGGTACCGAGTCCGTCACGCTCTATATGTCGGCCAGTGGCACTATTCCCCATTATGGGGAGACCAGCTTTGTGGCGACCACGGTCACAGTCACCAATACCTTTCTCAACTCCGGGGTCAATAACGGCTCCAGCCAGAATGTCGTCAACGGTACCAAGGAAATCTGGCCGCAGGTTCTGGAAAAAGCCATTGCCACTCTGGGGGGTGGATATTCCTCGATCGCTTATGGCGGCAATCCGACCACAACACTGATGATGCTGACCGGGCAGACGGCACAGGCCTATTATCCCTATATGAGCGCCGAAATGCTGCAGGGCCTTCTGGCGACGAAAAGCCTGGTCGTGATGGATACGGGCACTTCATCGCTCAGCTATGGGCTTGTGGGGAGCCATGCCTATATGCTGACCGGCCTCTCCTATATAAATGGTGAGGCTTACGTTAATCTGGCCAATCCGTGGGGCTATAACAATCCGGCGCCGATCCCGGTGTCACAGCTCGCCAATGCCGGCATTGTCGAGATTGATGTCGGCCATTACGTTCCCGCAGCCATCACGAATATTCTCTCCATCTCCGGTACGGCTGGCAATCAGGCGGTCAATGACAATGCCTCGCTGAACCCGTTTGCAAATGTGCAGATCGCAGATACGGGTATCAATGAGACGGAAACAGTCACCATCACCCAATCCGCGTTGAACGGACGCCTGACATCTCTGGGCAGCGGCAGCTATGATGCCTCAACCGGCGTTTATAAGGTGACTGGCTCGGTCGACAGTGTAAATGCGGCGCTGCGTAATCTGGTGTTCATACCCAATGCACATCAGGTGACACCCGGCAGCACTGTCACCACCGGATTCAAGATCGACGTCACCGATCAGGATGGTGTAAGCGCCAGCGACAGCAGCACCTCGGTCATTACCACCGCTGTCAACAATGCGCCGATCATTACAGGACTTTCCAGCTCCAGCCTGAAAATTCTGGATGTTGGGCATGTTTCCCCCTTTGCCGGCACTGTCATCTCCGAGCCGGATTTCGGGCAAACCGAAACAGCCATCGTCACGCTGTCCAACGCCAGCAACGGCTCTCTCTCCAATCTGTCGGGCGGTATCTATGATGCCGCGAAGGGCATCTATCAGGTGACCGGAACAGCGGATCAGGTTTCACAGGCTCTGAAAGGGCTGGTGTTTAACCCCACTCCCCATCATGCGGCAGCTAATACGCAGGAAACTACAGGATTGACACTGACCGTCACGGATTCCGGTGGTGCCAGCACATCCGCCACGACCTCCGTGGTTGCGACCGAAACAGCGGCTAACAAGCCCTTCAACGACAGTGTCAATATCCGTGCCTTCTCCACGCAGGTGATATCCCAGCCGATTGATGCAGCCAGCAATGGCACATTCAAGCTGAACATGCTCTCCACAGCGGAGTTTGCATCCACGGTCAGTGGAGCCATCAAGATCGACTTCAAGGGTTTTGCCTCACAGCTCGTGATCGACAATGCCTCGACCTTTGGCAACAATGTCGGCACGGCATCCTATACAGGCCCGCTGCTGAAAGATTTCGGCCGGATGGAATTCATTGATATTCATGGATTGTCAGCACGCAACCTGAAATCAGATTACTCCGCAAGCACCGGCCTGTTGCAGTTGACCGCGCAAAACGGCGCAAAGGCGACGCTGGATTTCGATCCCGGTTCTCTGGGGGGCCGGAATTTCGCCTTTTTCTCAGATGGGCATGGCGGAACCCTGATCACACGCTTCTGATCTGACAGACACGTTCTTCCGGCTTGAATACAGATGGAAGGGATGGAAGGCAGAGTAATCTGCCCTTCCATCCCTTTTGTTCTTTATGATGCCAATGCCGTTCAATGGAGTTGCGCGGCACCGCCATTCGCTGCCCCGACAGTTGGATCGCGCGCCAGCAGAGTACCGAGACCGGCCTCCACCGCCGCCATGGCCGCGGCGTCCGTTGTGATGCCCTGTGCATGCAGCATGGTCGGTCTGGCACGCTGGCGCAAATACTCCACCCCCGCCGACAGGGCCGCCGCACGGGCAGAGGGGTCCGTTACCGGACGACCACTGGCAACTGCCGCGGCATAGGCGGCCCCGGCAGCCTGCTGGATCGTGCCACTCCATTCGGCATTGATATTCCAGCGCCGTGCCGCCCAGGCCAGCACACCCGGCACCAGAACAGTCGTGGCAATATAGGCGCCGCCTTGTGCCACGGCATCAATCAAAGGGGACCAGTTCATGGATCTGTCTCCGTTTATGATAAAGGGGGATATGTCAGGTAAAGGCGGCCGTTGCCGCGACCACGCGCATCAGGCGCCGCATCCAGCCCTTGCCGAAACGCGACCAATCTGACGTGGCGCGGTAACGTTCAGCACGCAGCCTGGCGATTTCAGCATGCAAGTCGGCCTGATCGGCACCGTTCAGAGCCGCCAGCGTCACCGGGCCGATCTCGCCATCCTGACGAACGTCTGCAGCCTGCTGCACCATCAGGGCAGCACTGGCTGGCCCCTGATTGACGGCCGCATCGAAGACCAGTCCGCCGACCGGGCCGGACATATGGCCACAGCACAAAGGCCGCCAGTAGCGCTGCTCATAAATCGCGGCTGCCTGTTCGCGGCTCAGCCCGATCATGTCGGCTCTGGTAGCCTCCCTCCCCAGCCAGGTACCCAGAACCGGAGCGCTGATACCGAACTGCGTCCCTACCAAGCGCCCCGCATTGACCCTGCCACCCGTCCAGTTGCCAGCATCGGAGGCGAGGCTGGTATAGCCTCCCTCCACGCTCCGGCTCATGACCAGAGCCAGAGCCTGTTCAAAACTCATGAGATTTTTCCTGCGTTTTGTGCGCGCTGTGATCAACGCCAGCTCAGATGATCGCGGACGTAATCACCGCATAGCGTCCAGACCGTGCCGATAGCGCTCACGGCGAGACTGCCGCTGATGACCAACCCGCCAATACGGCTGCGCAGATGGCGGAACTCAGCCACCGGACCTTCCAGCGCCTCGACCCGCCGCTCCACACCGTAAACCCGATCGACAATGCGGGAGGAACCGGCACGCAGAACGTGCAGCTCATCCCGCAACTGATCGAAGCGTTCTTCACTCCGCTCCTGCCCGCGCTGAACATCCTGCCGCAGATCGCGCAGCAGTTCCGACAACATTTCCGGTTGATGGTTCATGAAGCACCTTCCTTGATTGACGTTACCGGATGATAGAGGGCCTGCCCCTGATCCGGCTGCCATTCGGTGGTAGCGTCATGGGCGGGAGGCTCGATCCATATTGCCCGGTTGAGCACCGTCCCGGCGGGCTGCGTGGTCCCATCCTGCGCCACACACGGAGCCGTGCAGATCTGCACGTACGAAGCGGGCGCCGCCGCCCCCAGCAGCAATGCGATCACTGCGATTATGGCCTTGCGCATATCACTACACCTCCCGATTGACCGGGCGCACCAAGCCCGTATTGCCGCCCTGTGATTGTAGAACCGCCTCCACCTCCGCCTGCGCCGAAGCCTGCGCCTGCGCTGCCATTGCCGCCATCGGTGGAGGCATTGCCGCCTGCCCCGCCTGCGCCACCGATGGATTCCTGACCGGGCTGTGTACGAACCGGAATCATCCCGCCATTGCCACCGGGCGCGACGCCCCCAAAAATATTCCCCATCGGATAGCTGTCGGCTGTAAGGCCGGAAGCGCCGCCGGCCTTGCCGGCGCCATTGCCATCGACCCCGCCACCAGCAGCCGCGCCCGCCGTTGAGGCCATGGTAACGCCGGCTCCACCCCCAGCCGCCCCCGGCGCGCCGCTGCCTCCGGATGCCCCGACACCGGGGCTGGTCAGATTGAGAGCGCTTTGACCATTGGTCATGCCGCCGATGCCAAAGGGATAGCCCTGACCGGGTGTCGCACCACTGGCGGGGCCGCCATTGATCAGAAAACTGCCACTGCCACCGCTGGCCGAGGCTGCGGTGGAGCCACCAGCCGGAGCGCCGCCGCCTCCGGCGCGGATATTGAGCGCACCACCCACGATATTCGTCTCACCACCGCCGATCCCGGCAGCCCCGGCACCAGACGGCTGGCCACCACCTGCACCGACCACCACGGTGAGCGATGACGCTCCCAAGGATGCAACTCGAACGCCCGGCATCCGGGCGTGATATCCCGGCGAGCCACCGGCCCCGCCGCTGGTCGCCGTGCCGGATGCGGCAACAGTGCCGTTGCCACCGGATGAACCCCCGCCCCATGCCTCAATATCCAGCGTGACTGCCCATGCTGGCACCGTATAGATGCCACCTGCCGTCATGACCGTGCACACGCTGGATCGCATGGGCGGAGACGTGACCGTCTGGGCTGAGGCGATGCAGGGCAGAAGGCAAGATGCCATCAAAAAAATGCGACGCATCATGTCACCACCTCAGCGCATTGAAAGTAACCGGGCTGGCGGCAAAGGCCGTCACGGCACCGGTCGGCACGAAATCGCAGCGTATGGACGCCCCCGGCACAACCTCCACCGAAGTAGCAGCGCGGGATGAGCCAGTGGCTCCGGCAAAATCCACCCAGAGCGACACGGTATTGCCGGCCGGGTTCTGAACGCTGCATCCGCGTGTGATCGAGCCTGCCGCAAACACGGTTTGATAAGACCCGGCTGTGATCGAGGATGATGCAGCAGCAGAGCCTGTTGCAGAGACTGCCACCCCCGCGACAGGTAAAGGTGATGCAGATGACAGCGCGACGGGACGTCCGGTCGCCGCATCAATCATGCCTACCACCTGGGCACCGATACTGGCGGAACATGATGCGTCGGCACAATAGGAGGGCCGCATGCCCTGCGCCTGCGCTTGAGACATAAAAAAAGGCGCCAGAAGCGCCAGATACAGCCATTTCATCTTCATTTTCCTTATTTGGCTTTGGCCTCAAGGGCCGTGATGCGGGTCAGTGCATTTTGCAGGGCTGCGGTCAGCATCGGCACCAGCTTGCTGTAATCCACCTGCTGATAGTCCGGCACCTCACAGGATGCGTGCCACTCAGTGCCGTTCCAGAGATCGGGATTTTGCTCTTTTGCAGCCTGATAAGTGGTTTCAGCCACATTTTCCCATGCCACCGTACCATCACGAATCACGACATTGTCCACATGACGCGTTCCATCATGCTCCCCTGTTACCGCTTCAGGGATCACAGCTTGCAGCTCATGCGCGATCACACCGGTCACGATGCGATCTGGATGGGAGATAAATGCAAAATTCTTGATGTGGATATTCAGGATTTTTTCAGCGGCAGCACTTTGATCGAGATCGGTGATACTAGTTTTCAGACGATAATCGGATGTGGTGTTGTATTGTACCGACGATCCATTGCTGCCGATGCTGCCGATCCACTGGACGCCGCTGCTGGTGCCTGCCGAAAACGCAATAATCTGGTTATTGGAGCCATTCGTCCCGAACGCCGCTGCCGGTCCGGGAGCAGAGTAAGCATTGAACCCGGAGGGCGTCATCGAGCAGCCATTGGCGCCGTTATTGGCCGGGGTAAAATTTCCGTCCGTAGGCCCCGTGCAGACATAGTTATGCGCGTAGACCCGGTTGGCTGTTTCTATCTTCGAGCTGCAATAGAGGCTTCCGGAAAAATATCCAGCCCATGTCGCGGCACCGCCATTATCACTGGCATAGAGGCTGGAGTTGTTTCCGCTACCCTTGGTGACAGAGAGAGTGCCGACACTGGCGGATGTGGCGACATAGAGACCGCCGGATGTAGAAAACCCGCCATCCAGCGCATAAATCGTCTGCGCGGTGACAGCACCATTCGCTTTCATATTGTTGGATACGCTCAGGTCACCGCCATTGATGGTAGCACCACCATCAACCTGGAATTTTTTACTGACATAGGCGGAGCCTGAAAAATATCCGGCCCATGTGGCCGCACCGCTATTATCGTCCACATAGAGGCTGGCAGCATTTGTGCTCCCTCCGCCTACATACATCGTCTTCTTAAATGATGCTCCGCCATTGGCGGTGATGCCACCATTGGCGGTGATGCCGCCGGTTACCAGAAGCGATTTATCGGCGGTCATGTCGCCACCGACTTCCAGAGTAGCGGATGCCAGGATCAGGCCGGCGCTTGCAACCTGTCCTTGCGTCCCACCTGTGGCGATAATGCGCGCATTGTAGTCGGTATTGGTGCCGTCTGTATGGAAATCAATGTATGGTGTCGTGGGGACCGACTGAGACCCGATCTCAAGGGGGCCATAGATGGTCGCACCACCCTGGAAAGCCGGATTTCTGATCGGAGCGAACCAGTTTGCCAACACCCCTGCGGCCTTGCCTGTTTCCGTCTCGCTCGGCGTGCTGCCATCAAGCCCGATGACAGAGGAAATCTGCTGGTAGAGCCATTTTATTTTCCAGTCTCTTTCCTGAAACAGACCGTTGAACAATTCCACGCTGGGTGGAATCTGTCCCAGATAGGAAAAGCCCTGATCCGATTGTGTATCACTCGGCGGGGATGCCGTTCCTTGTGATGCCCACAGACTGTTGAAACGGCCAAAAAACGACATGCTTTTTCCTGTCAGTGTTGAGGTTTAAAAAAAACCAGGACCAGAGAATTCAGGATGAGGGAATGATGTTATCCAGCGCGCGCGCCATACAACCCGATCCGAAGCCCATATAACTCTGCTGTTGAAATCCGAAGGGTCTTGCCGGATCGTACTGCATCTGCACCAGACCAACGCCAGCCGGTTTTGGAAATCCGGCGATAGAACGTGCGAAAGCGAGATCAGAGGCCGTGATGAATCGTCCCACAACCGCGGTCAGGCTTGCGTCACCGTTATCCTGGAGCAGCGTGCTGTCTGCATTGAACAGAACACAGAAAGCGGCCCTCAGATCCTCGGTTGTGCCATGTGCGTTGTTCAGCAGGATTTTGAGCTTCAACAACCGCCGATACTGATCATCCGTCAGCATTATCGCACTGGCCGGACCCACCAGCCGTGACTGGCCGAGAATATCGCCGATGCCATCCAGTTGATCTCCGCTTGCCTGATCCAGCACGCGATTATTCATCATCGCCTGCAAAGCCGTATCCAGCGTCGTGCACGCCGGATAAAGCGCCTTGACCAAAGACTGAAGAGAAGGACTGGCGGAAAACTGGGCCAGCATATGCTGCCACGCCACCACGCCATGATCGCGCCCGAAGACCATGTTGGTGGCATCAGGCACCTGCCCGTTTCCTGGATCGGCATCGGCAATATAGAAAACGCGATCCGAAACACGGGAAGCAAAGCCGTTACTGGTAGGAATAAAACTGCTCACCCGGTTTTTTTCCATCTGCGGAGCCGAAAAAACCATTGAAACAGCATTGCTTCCAGCCGCCCCGTTCACAACCAGAGAGGCTGAGACCGTATTCTGCGCCGCTGGAATCTGTAGACTCACCCTGATCCTCACCAGCCGGCCTGAAGCATTGCCGGACGGAAACGCCTGCGTCACATTGGCAGAACCGGATGAGAGTCGCAGCGACACGACCGGCACAGATGCAGAGGTGCCGATCATCAACCCCCATGCGCTGAGCCACCATGTTTCCCCCGCCTGGGCCGAAACCGGATCACCTAAACTGATTTGTGCGGAAGCTGCACTGTCAAGCGCAGGAAAATCGAATTGAAGGCAGGAAAACCCATTCTTCGTCAGCCGGCTGGTCACGATGGAAGCATAATTTCCAGACCAGCTTTTTTGACTGTTTGTCAGCATTGAATCAGGCAGAAAGTTGGTAGACGCTCCCTCCGTCAGTGCGCCGAGATAACTTCCATCATCGGCATAGGATGGTCTTAGAACATTCGGTCCGGCAATAACGAGTTTTCCATCTGCCGTGATATAGCTGGCAGCACTTTCCCGCTTTGTACCGAACGCGGTATTCAACTCATTTTGAGCGATCATATGACAATGCCCGGAGCAGTCTGAAACTGCGGACGCGCAAAAGCCGGCATGCATGACACATACCGGATTACGACATCCGCAGATCAGGAGAAAAGAGTAGAAAAAACTTCGGCTTTTTCAAAAAGGCCGAAAGAGACATTCCTGCTGGATCATTCAAGAAGGAATGTTTTTATGCATCGACTTTAGCAGACAATAAGAAATTATCTTCCCCTTGTCCACCTTTTTATTCGGTCCTCCAGCACTCAAGTAGCGGAGGGTGGGCCGGAGCGTCCGGAACCGGGTTGCACACCGGAATGAGCATGTGTTTTGACCGAAATACCGTTAAAGACCGCATCCTGATCGCCGGATACCGCGCCCTTGATTGTCAAGCCGCCCGGCGCATTCAGTATGAGAGAACCGGAAGATGTGAATTCCACAGAGGCAGAGCCGAACGCAATCACCATATTGTCGGGATGGGCCGGAGATGTAGCCTGGCTGTGCGCCAGACCCGGCACGGCGATGGCATCGGTGATGTGGGTCTGACGGAAATTATCGACAATATCACTGCCGGCATCTTTCCAGTTTTCAAGCGAACGCTGGCAGAAATGCAGCATGACGCCATCACCGGAATGTAATGGCCAGGTGATTCCGACAGGGCCGACCGAGGGAAACACGACAGGCACATCGACAACACGCGGGGCTTTTATAATCTCCGCATCCGGTGAGGTTTTGGACAGGGAAAGCTGCACCTCGGCGCGGCGTGTGGCGGGGTCATAGGACACAATGGTGCCCGGCATGGTCGTGTTGATGCGATCGCAATGCGAGGCAATCAGGTTTTTCAGAATCTGCTTGATGTCTTCAGACATGGTAGGAATCCTTTGTTGATATCAATAAAATTTGAAGCCGAACCGGTCTGTCTCTTCCTGACGCTTTTTCTCGGCCGACAGGGCATTTGTCAGAGAAGAAAGACTTTCCTTCGTTTCCTTGCCGACCGTGGCAGAAAATTGTTTGAGGGAGACGAGATTAATCGTTGAGGTCCATGTTCCCAGCTCGGAATTTTCGACCGGCATCGTATCGCCATTATGCTCGATCGTATCGACACGGAATTTTTCATACCTCTTTCCCTGCGGAAGCCATACGGGGTCGCCCGGATTGATATCGGGCCGCATCAGGGAATACACCTGCACCCCTTCCACAGGTCCGATACTGGAGACGAGGTCTTTCAGATACGGGTTATCAGCGGGATTCAGATCCTGTATGATAGCGGAGCTTCGCGGCCCCATGAAGGTTCTGTCGATATAACGGATCAGCCCTGTTTCCATGCTCAGAAGGACGGAAGGGCGCGTGGTGGTTTCCTCCTTTCTGGTAACCTGAATCGTTTTGTTCTGAACGGAATATTGCAAGCCGACAGAATGGCAGATGCTTTCGAGCATATCTTTGGCCGATCCGTAAAAGCTGAAGCCGCTTTTCAGACGTCTGGCACCAATGCCCTTTGCCATGTATAATGTCATTTTGGCGTTCGTGGCTGCGGCCTCAATGACATCCCGGACAGGAATTCCTTTTTCTCCTCTATAACTTATCAATGATCGGGATAAAAGATCAGAGCCATCGAAGCCTATCACTGTCACAATAGAATCTGCATTTCTTTGGCCTGTTTTTATGGCGTATGGAGAACCTGAGAAGGCCAACGAAAAAGGGCCAGATTCATAGCCACAATAAACTTGTAAATCCACAGATCTTATTATATGTCTTAATGATTCATTATTTATATTATACAAATCAATTTTTATACTATTTCCAGAATTATTATACATTCTTTTAATATTTATTTTTGCTTTTATATTTGTGATTTTTTTTATTCCTTCATCACTTATAAAAATTATTTCGCATTTCCTATTGTTTAAAGAATTCATTTTACTAATTCTCCATCTGTATTGCAAGATTTACGATCTATTTCAGATAAAAACTTACCTCCAAATTCCTCGCCATATAATGCCCATCCTCGACTTGATTTGATTGCAAGCTCTCTTCTCGGTATATGATTTTTTAATATTTCTTCCGTTGCCATACAGACAAACCAATCTCCTTGTTCATTAACGGTAACATAAGAATGTATCGTAGTAACATTCGGATTTCTTCTCTGAAGCTCATCCCCAAATGACTGGATTAAGCTTGCCTCTTCTTCCCCCCGATAAAGATGATACGGACCGGGCGGCACATCATATTTCTGGCGCAGTTTTTCCAGAATTTCCGGCGTCAGCTTGCTTTCTATAGCCTCGTTATGTTTTCTTCGACGCTCCATCTCCTCTTGCAGCGCCTGCGACAATTTGGCCACCAGCTTCGGGTCCCAGTAATCTGCGACAGCAGACCCACAGGATAGAACATTGCCTAAAAGAACTGCGGCAATAACAAGGGTTTTGTATTTCATCGTCTGATACACTCCATTTTATGCTTTCATCTCCTTCGCTATCATACAGAAAGCGCACCATACCGGCAGGCACAATGCGCTTTCTGTATCATGATCGGAGCAAGCCGACAGATTCGTATTTTCTATCTTGCAAATAAGTCATTTTACTACTTCTCCATCTGATAGGCATGCTTTATCATGTATTTCAAACAAAAATTTGCCTCCAAATTCATCGTCATATAATGTCCATCCTCGACTTGATTTTATTGAAATCTCGTTTCTTGGTATATGATTTTTTAATATTTCTTCCGTTAGTATGCAGACAAACCAGTCTCCTTGTTCATTAACAGTCATATGAGAATATAGCGTAGAAACATTTGGATTTCTTCTCTGAAGCTCATCCCCAAATGACTGGATTAAGCTTGCCTCTTCTTCCCCCCTATAATGATGATACGGACCGGGCGGCACTTCATATTTCTGGCGCAGTTTTTCCAGAATTTCAGGTTTCAGCTTGCTTTCTATAGCCTCGTTATGTTTTCTTCGACGCTCCATCTCCTCTTGCAGCGCCTGCGACAATTTGGCCACCAGCTTCGGGTCCCAGTAATCCGCAACAGCAGACCCACAGGATAAAACATTGCCTAAAAGAACTCCGGCAATAACAAGGGTTTTGTATTTCATCGTCTGATACACTCCATTTTATGCTTTCGTCTCCTTCGCTATCATACAGAAAGCGCACCATACCGGCAGGCACAATGCGCTTTCTGTATCATGATCGGAGCAAGCCGACAGATTCGTACTTTCTATCTTGCAAATAAGTCATTTTACTACTTCTCCATCTGATAGGCATGCTTTATCATGTATTTCAAACAAAAATTTGCCTCCAAATTCATCGTCATATAATGTCCATCCTCGACTTGATTTTATTGAAATCTCGTTTCTTGGTATATGATTTTTTAATATTTCTTCCGTTACCATGCAGACGAACCAATCTCCTTGTTCATTAACAGTCATATGAGAATCTGACCAAGAAATATTTGGATTTCTTCTCTGAAGCTTATCCCCAAATGACTGGATTAAGCTTGCCTCTTCTTCTCCCCGATAAAGATGATACGGACCGGGCGGCACGTCATATTTCTGGCGCAGTTTTTCCAAAATTTCAGGTGTCAGCTTACTTTCTATAGCTTCGTTATGTTTTCTTCGACGCTCCTTCTCCTCTTCCAGCGCCTGCGACAATTTGGCCATTACACCCGGGTCCCAGTAATCTGCGACTGCAGACCCACAGGACAAAACATTGCCTAAAAGAACCGCGGCAATAACAAGTGTTTTGTATTTCATCGTCTGATACACTCCATTTTATGCTTTCGTCTCCTTCGCTATCATACAGAAAGCGCACCATACCGGCAGGCACAATGCGCTTTCTGTATCATGATCGGAGCAAGCCAGAAGAATGGCAGATATTTTCGAGCATATCTTTGGCCGATCCGTAAAAGCTGAGTATATTTTTTTTACTCCATCATCACCCATAAAAATTATTTTGTATTTCCTGTTGTTTAAATAATTCATTTTACTACTTCTCCATCTGATGCGCATGCCTTATGTTGTATTTGCATCAAAAATTTTCCTCCAAATTCATCATTATATAATGTCCATCCTCGACTTGATTTGATTGAAATATCTGGTCTGTGTATGTGATTTTTTAATATTTCTTCAGATGCTATGCAGACAAACCAGTCTCCTTGTTCATTAACAGTCATATGAGATTCTAACCAAGTAAGATTCGGATTTCTTCTCTGAAGCTCTTCCCAAAATGGCTGGGTCAATCTTTCCTTTTCTTCCCCCCTATAAAGATGATACGGACCGGGCGGCACATAATATTTCTGGCGCAGTTTTTCCAGAATTTCAGGTGTCAGCTTCCGTTCTATAGCCTCGTTATGTTTTCTTCGACGCTCCATCTCCTCTTGCAGCGCCTGCGACAATTTGGCCACCAGCTTCGGGTCCCAGTAATCCGCAACAGCAGACCCACAGGATAGAACATTGCCTAAAAGAACCGCGGCACCTGCGATCTTCAAATATAAAGCTCTCATAGTCCCCCCACTCCCCCGTCGCTTGTTCCACGGAGGATGCAGAGTTTGCATCCTCCTGTGGCATAATTATGATCCTCTGATCTTTGCTATTTCCAATTACGAAACATAGATGCGTGCGGTATCGAAAATCGCGCGCTCGCGGGCGCCGATGGAGATGTTGGCCTGTGTGTAGGCTGTGCTCGCTGGCATTGTTGCGGGGTCGCTGGTAACGGCAAAGCTGAGCGCGATGGAGGCAATGCCGCTGACTGTTGCGTAAATCGGGCCGAGGAAACGCTGCGCAACAACATCCTGAGCAATATCGAGTGCAACACCGGTATCATTCAGGGATTGCTGCACACGCAGCAGACCATCGGCGGGGAATGTTTCCTCGCTTAATGTCGTGATTTTGCAGTTGATCCAGACATAGCGCCGCACCGGCCGCGTGAAGCCGATGCTGTGCCATTCCGTGCCGTTATGCGCACCGGTGCTGATCTGCACGGTCTGGCTGTTGAGGCCGTATGCGGTGATACCGGCCGGCTTCACCGCCTGAATCTGCGCAGCGACGGCGGCGTCTTCTCCGCCCTCGACAATGCATTCGACACTGTGCGGTGGCCGTCCGCCGTTATCGACGGAGGCTGTATCGTTTTCGATCACCATCGCGGCGGTGACACCTTGCACTTTCTGAAGCAGGCTGGCCCGGATAGAGGGCAACGTCCCGGCCCCCAGCCGATAGACACCGCGCGCATAGCGTGCCCGCAAGGCTGAATCGGTCTCATAGGGTCGCCCTGGCGTGGCATCCTGAAGATTGAGAATACGTTTAAAGCCGGAGATCGTGTTGCTGATCGTGGTGATGGAGTTTGCAGGGGCGGTATACGGCCCGTAATCACGCGCGATAAACAAACCGGGCGTTCCCATCTCCGTCATGATCAGCAAAGAAGATGTGGCAACGCTGATTGTTCTGCGTCCATCGGTAACGATACGAAGAACTGCACTGCTGCCGCTTCCCTGCACACTGGCATTGTATCCAGCGGAGGAAACAGCAGCCACGAGCTGCGCCAGAATGGCCGAGGCATTGGCCGATGCCGCGGTGATGCTGAAACTGACGGAGTTCAGCACAAGAGAATAACTTTGCCCCGCCACAGCGCTGCTGACGCCGATAGAGACATCGGCCAGAGTATCAGGGCTGATTTCCGTATCAGCCGCGAGCAGAAAACGCGTCAGCCCGGCCTGCTGAGGGGCGGCTGTTCCGGCGGGCACCAATGTGCCGGCATTGCCGTACAACACGCAATATACCTGCGAGCGCGTGGCCTGAAGCCGGGTGACGCCCGTGAATGAAACCGCCTTGTCCAGATTGCTGCCGCTGGCGGTGGCGGGATACATGGCGTTATAGACGCCCTCCGCCATTTCCCACAGCGCGGCCTCTCTCTCGGCAAAGGTGGCGACGATCTGGCCGAGGACGGTATCCGGCTGGGTTGCGATCTCCGCCCCGAATGCATTTTGCAGGGTGGTGATGATCTCCGCGCCGATATCGCTCATGCGGCGCTTGATGAAGCCGGACGGGGTGATGCCATAGCTGGTCATGAAACCTGTTCCTTTCAGGAAACAAACACAAAAAAAGCCGCATCCGGTGAAGGAGGCAGCTACGAAGAAAGACGGTGGATGGTTGGGGTGGGGAGCTATTCAACCAAAGTGATCGTTGATGTCCATGTTCCAAGTTCTTTATTGTCTACAGGCATATTATTGCCATCGTGTTCAATTGTACTGACATGATAACGTTTTTTGACGATTCCAGGATGTTTGATTACAACAGGATCACCCGGGATCAAATCAGGCCGCATCAATGAATAAACCGTTAAACCCTCTACTGGCTCATCTGAAGAAACAATTTGTTTTACATATGGATTATCGGTCGGGTTAATACCCTTCGTAAAAACAGACGCCTTTGGACCCTTGGAAGCAACTTCGACATAGCGGATCAGACCAGTTTCCATTGACAGCAGAATTTCCGGTTTAGGAAAAGGCTGACCTTTCTTGTTGACCTGTACAACATTATTCTGGACAGAGTATTCAAGTCCCTCAGCCTTACAGGCATCCTCAAGCATATTCTTCGATGAGCCATAGAAACTATACCCATGTTTCCAGCTGCGCCTTCCAAGACCATCCACAATCTTCAGGCCCAAACCTGCATCATGCGCAGCAGTCTCAATGATTTCCCTGACCGTTACATTCTCATACCCTGTGTAACTGGATCGAGAAGCTGATAAAATATCATTTCCATCAAATGCCGTGATGGTAATCGTATAGTCTGCATCTTTATGAGCCGTCTTAATTAGATTTGGCACTCCCACAAAAGCCAGAAAAAGATGAGATCCATATCCAGCATATATTTCCATTTTTACTGATTGTTTTATAAACTTAACGCTAGATCCTTTTAGGTTAAAAATTGTCAAACTGATGCTATTTCCAGAGCTTGTTATGGATCTCTTTATATTCAAAATGACCCTTAAATCATTAACATCATATAAATTATTTTCCTCTCCAAAAAAACGAATCCGAATTTTTCTTTCTGATAAATTCATTCCACTATTTCTCCATCACTATTACACGCGTTAAACAAATAAGACCAAAAATTTCCTGCTACTTCATTAGAATAAAAAACCCATCCATTGCTTGATTTTATCACTTCTATATAAACAAATACTCCATTTTTTAGAATTTTTTCTAACCCAATACAAGAAAACCAATCTCCATTATCATTAATTGTTACATATCCTCCAGCACGAAAATCTGGATGTTTTTTCTTAATTTCATCCCAAAATTGATCTATTATTATATCTGCATTTTTTCCTCTTAATTCGTGATATGGGCCAGGAGGTAAGGAGTATTTTCTTTTCATTTCTTTAATAAATTTAGGTGTTTGTTTTCTTTCTATTTCTTTTTTCTCTTCTCTCTCTTTCAATCTTTGCACAAGCAAATCATGCCTTAATTGTTCCAATACTTTTGGATCCCAGACATCTGCCGACGCGGGTATTGAGGCTAGCGATGTGCAAAATATCAGGAATGCACTGCATAAATGTTTTAGATTTATCATTCTTGAAACCTCTTTTTATCGTTCGACTACTATGCCGTTTTAATTAGATTTGGCACGCCCACAAAAGCCAGAAAAAGATGAGATCCATATCCAGCATATATTTCCATTTTTACTGATTGTTTTATAAACTTAACGCTAGATCCTTTTAGGTTAAAAATTGTCAAACTGATGCTATTTCCAGAGCTTGTTATGGATCTCTTTATATTCAAAATGACCCTTAAATCATTAACATCATATAAATTATTTTCCTCTCCAAAAAAACGAATCCGAATTTTTCTTTCTGATAAATTCATTCCACTATTTCTCCATCACTATTACACGCGTTAAACAAATAAGACCAAAAATTTCCTGCTACTTCATTAGAGTAAAAAATCCATTCCTTGCTAGATTTTATTGCAGAAAAATGAATAAAAACTCCATTTTTTAGAATTTTTTCTAACCCAATACAAGAAAACCAGTCTCCATTATCATTAATTGTTACATATGCCAAAATGGTATGAAAATCTGGATGTTTTTTCTGAATTTCATCCCAAAATTGATCTATTATTATATCTGCATTTTTTCCTCTTAATTCGTGATATGGGCCAGGAGGAACTACATATTTTCTTTTCATTTCCTCAATAAACTCAGGTGTTTGTTTTCTTTCTATTTCTTTTGCCTTTTCTCTCTCTTTCAATCTTTGCACAAGCAAATCATGCCTTAATTGTTCCAATACTTTTGGATCCCAGACATCTGCCGATGCGGGCATTGAGGCTAGTGATATAAAAAATATCAGCAATGCACTGCATAAATGTTTTAGATTTATCATTCTTGAAACCTCTTTTTATCGTTCGACTACTATACCGATTATAGACCTGACTTATAGCAGGATTATAATCCGGGATCGAGACAAACACAGGCATAAAAAAAGCCGCATCCGGTGAAGGATACGGCTTACAAAAATCCTGATATAATCAGTGAGAAACCTATGCGGCAGGTGTCCCTGATCGTCCGGAGCCGGGCTGTACACCGGTATGAGTATGCGTGCTGGTTGAAATATTGTTGAACACCGCATCCTGATCACCGGTGACCTTCCCCTTGATGGTCAATCCACCAGGGAGATTCAGCACCATGCCGCCGGAGGGGGTCATTTCCATGGAGGCCGAGCCGAACGCGATCACCATATTCTCCGCATGCGCCGGCTCTGTCGCAGCGCCATGATTCAAACCCGGCACGGCAATAGCGTCAGAGATGTTGCTTTGCCGGAAGTCGTCAACAACATCATCGCCATGATCCAGCCAGTTTTCCAAAGATCGCTGACAGAAATGCAGCATAACTCCATTCCCCGGATGCAACGGCCAGGTGATCGCAACACCGCCCCCGGTCGGAAACACCACCGGTACAGACACCACGCGCGGTGCTTTCAGGACGATCCCCTCCGGCGAGGTTTTGGACAGGGAAAGCTGCACCACCGCCCGCCGCGTTGCCGGATTATAGGAAACAATCGTCCCCGGCATTGTCGTGTTGATCCGATCGCAATGCGATGCAATCAGGTTTTTAAGAATCTGCTTGATATCAACAGTCATAATCAAAACTCCTTACAACGATGTTTGACAGGTGACATTCACTGCCAAATCACTTCGCCATCTGACTGGCAGGCTTGTTTGTATATTTCCTCATAAAAGCCATCTCCCACCACATAGCTATCAAGCAACCAACCGGCGTTGGACATAATCCAATCATGCTTCTGAACGGCTCCATTATTCATAATTTTCTGACCAGAGTAACATATAAACCAGTTTCCGCTATCGTTGACTGTAATATTTGAAGATAATTCCATTATATCTTTGCCTATTATAGGTTTATTTAATTTCTCATAAAAGTACTCATATAAATTTTTACACTCTTTGCTTCTGCATTCATGATATGGACCTGGCAGAACGCTGTACTTCTTTCTTAATTCTTCCAGAAGCTCTGGTGTCTGATTTTCTGCAATCATCTCCTGCACTTTAAGGTCCTGCCGGTATTGCTTCTGTTGAATCAGGTTCTTCTTCTTCCAAAGCGCATATTGATGCAGCCTCTCTGCTTTTTCCTGTTTCGTTGCAGGAACAGAGATACAGCGATGATCGATATCGCAATATTCCTTCCGCTCGACACATTTTCCGTTTCGATCACAAAACATATGCCATACAACGTGTGAATCATCATCTCTGTCGAAAGCCAGAGCGGAACCACACATCATGGCCACGCATAGGACCACCACCAGACCGGCAAGATTTTGACGTTTCATTCTCATGACCTTTTCACTGGAATCCCGGATCGAGCCACATGGACGCGTCTTGCATCCCGACACATCCATGGCAGGGATAGGGAGGGGGGATGGCTGTACTTTCCTCCCCCTCCATCCGCCCGCTCATGCCCCACCGATGCCGAACGGGATGCTGTCCGACACCACCCCGAACCGGGTGCGGGCAGAGAACACGATGGACAGGGTCCGGCTGGGGCGGTCCAGAGTCGTGGTCAGGCTTTCGACCGCCTCCACATCCGGAACCGACGCAATCGCCGCTGCAAAAATGGACTGCAAAACGACCCGTTGCGGCTCCTTGACCAGTACATTTTGCAAGTAAGGTATTCCAAAATCGAGGTCTAAAAACCACTCTCCACGCCATGCCCGGAGGGTGATTCCGATCTCCTGACGCACTCTGGCCAACCCATCGGAGAGAATCAGGTCTCCATTGGTCAAAAATACGTCCCGAGTCGCGTCCGCAAGAATGATGTCGTAGCCCATGCTAAAACCTTTCATATGTTACGTTAAAACTCTCTCCCGGCTTATCTCCCGGTGCCCTTCCCACCGGCCGAAACCGGAGGCGAAACAGCGGTCCCGGCAGGGGCTGAAACCGGGGAAGAAGGGGGATGAATTGCGTTTTCCGGGGAGCAGACATGTGTCCATGTCCACCCAAAATCGGGGTGTTGTTCGCTTTCCAGCAGCAACGCGCCCGAGGATGCCATCACGAATCGGTCCGAGTCGGACCCGCTCATCCCGGCCATCCCACCCTTCAATCGGGTGGTCGAACCGCACATATACCACTGCGATTCTCCCCCTTTCCCGTCCCGAAATCGAGTCGCATGCCCCTCTGAAATGCTGATTCCACGGCCCAGCCTCGCTTCCAGAGCAGCCTCAGCCTCCTGTCTCATCGCTGCCGACTCGCTGTCCGGTACGTGCTGAACGGGTTGCTGACTCACGCGAATCGGGGGCGCCTCAGCCGTGGAGAGTGCTCCATGGGCGCGGGCATGCAGCTCCGCCCGCTGTACAGCCCCCATATTGGCCAAGGCAGAGGCAGGATGAGGGGCCGTATCCAGGGGCTGGGCCATGGCACGGCTCAGCATCAAAACCGGCATGGCCAGCGCAATGCCGCGCCGGAAAACATCGCGGAAACGCAATAAACTCACTCTGGAAGCAGGGCAGAAGGGACATGCTTTCGGCATAGGGAACGGACCGCTGGATACAGGGAAAAACAGAGATGAGGCGGAGACCGGGGGAGGCAGAGCGGCCTGTCGGTTCCTGCCTCCATCAGCTGCTGTTCTGCGGGCGGAAATAAGGCCGAACAAAAGCAAAACAGTGGCGTCACCACGGGGCTTTGCGCTGGATCAGCCAGTGCCGGAGCCTCTGACACGGGTGGTGACACGGGTGGTGACAAGGGCCGGAACGCAGAAAGGGGGGAGGCAGCCTTGCGGCTCCCTCCCCCCTTCTCTGTAGGCTGCATTGGTTGGTGCAGGCCCTTTCTAATATTTTCCGGCGCTGTTTGCCAAGGATTTATGGCGACCCGTCAGTCCGCCCCTGCAAGGGAGGCAGCCATTTCAGCGGCGGAGACATAAACCAGCGATGCCCCGCCTTCACCCGGCAGATCGCTGCGCCCGATGCGTTCCTGCCCATTTTCCAGCGCGGTATCGGGCGGGATGGCGATGAGTTCTCCTTGCGGCATGGCCTCGGTACGGTAACGGCCGATCAGGGGGGTGTTGCCCAGCACGGGCAGCCCCTCCAACAGGGTGGTGCGGGTGGCATCCTGAAGCCCGATGGTCCAGAACCCGGCCTCGCTGTTCCAGGACAGATGCAGGAAGAAGGGCTGGCCATCCAGCGCGGCCTCCATCACGCTGTCATTCAGATCGGGCACGGAAA
Source organism: Granulibacter bethesdensis CGDNIH1 (assembly GCF_000014285.2). Lineage (NCBI taxonomy): Bacteria > Pseudomonadati > Pseudomonadota > Alphaproteobacteria > Acetobacterales > Acetobacteraceae > Granulibacter > Granulibacter bethesdensis. The sequence continues at coordinate 1,761,336 of NC_008343.2, forward strand.
TCAGCTGCATATCCGGTTTCCTTTACGGTCAGGCCGACAGGCCGAGCGCGGTTGCAACCCGCGTGATCAGGCTCGGGGGTGGGGTGGCGGATTGCGCTTTTCCAGCGGGAATGGCGGAGGATCCGGTCTTGCCGCTGACCTCGGCGGCGGCATTGCCGCTGACCGCCACATCGGCCTGCACGATGCGTATCTGAAGGAAATCGAGCTTGATCTTCAGGGTGCGGCTTTGGGATTCGCCATCTTTCGTGATCCCGCGATTGATCTCGCAACCGGTCATGGCCATGTTCGGATAGACATGCAGCCCGGTCACCACTGTGACAGGAAGATGGGCGGTATGCAGCTCCTCCAGCAGCTTGACGGTATCCTCCAGCCGCGAAATCCCGCGCAGGCCGAGATTCCATGGCCGAAACAGCGTGGCATTGGCCGAGGACACGGCCCCCGTGATTGTCAGCCGCGCCGATTGCGGGATGATGCCGTCGGAAATCGGCATGCCCTGTTCCACCGGATATTGCGTGGCGAGGGAGGGCAGCTGATAGCTCTCCATACTCAGCAGATCCAGATGCAGCGCCCCCTTGGTGGCGGGGACGGGAGCGGGTCTGGTTTGGCCCGTATTGGCAGCCCCTCCCCCGCCTTTATCAATGGGCGCAAGAGCAATGTGCCGGGGAGTCGCCTGATATTCCAGATAGGTCTGGCCGGAGGCGCCAAAAATCAGATCCAGCGTGTTCAGCATGGGGGAAGCCTTATGGGAAAAATGATCCTCCGCCCTGCTCCCGCAGGAAACAGGGAGAGGGAGAGATCAGGGCGGAGGGATCGTACTCAGGTGGCGTTGATCAGCCGGGCGCCTCCTCCGGTAAGGAAGAACGAGCCTCGGCAACCGGTTGACGCAGCGCATCGCTCAGCACGGTGGCCATACCGGCCAGCAGACCGCCATCACGACGGATATCGCCATGACGCAGCAGGTCGTGCAGCAGGAAAGCCAGCACATGGCTCGGCCCTTCCGGCTCGGCCCGCAGCGTGGCCAGCAATGCCTGACCATAGGCCGCCCCCAGCCCGCAATCGGTCAGATAATCGCCGCTTGGCTCCGGCGCCCAAAAGCGCGTGCCACTGCCATCGCCGGCCACCCGCACAAAGGGCAGGGTGTGCAGACCCTGCGCAACGGCCTGATCGGCCGCAGACGCCCCCAGCGCCATGCAGGGCGGCGTCCATGCAGTAAAAGGCGGCTTTGGCTGCTGGCATGGCATCGTGCTGTTCTCTGTTTCGCCTCCTGCCTCGGCAGAAAGCGATGACGGTTGTTTTTTCCTGTCAGTCTTTATGGCCATGAACGGCCCCTTCTTGATCGCTGCTCCGGACGGTTGTGGGGCCGTTCGATGCAGCCAGTTGCAGCATGTCGGTCGGTGTCATCACCCATGGCGTGAAAATGGCCATCGGTTTTTTCACTTTAGCGTTATTTTATGAAAATAAAGCGTATGTTTTCTTTTTCTCTTTTTTTATACAATTTAGCCTTCCGATCTTTTGTCTCCGCTATTGGCTTGCCGGGCGAAGCCGTCAGCGCTGCCTTCCAGACTGTCGGACACACCCTGTGCGGCGAGGGCTGCGATGGTGTCGGCATCCCCGGACGGAGCAGTGATGGAAATGGAGGGCGCACCCACCGACACATTGGTGACGTAGCTGACCGCCCCTGCGGCGCGGCCAATGCTGTCGGGTTCTGCCGCACCATGCAGTGGATCACGCAGCAGGCTGACTGGCGGCAGCATGTCACCCAGCACCTGCCGCAGGGCGGACAGACCGGGCAAAGGCGCGGGTGAAAGTGCGAGAGATGCGACAGGAGAAGCCGTTGGTACAGCGGGAGCCTCCATGGAGAAGACTCCTTCCCTGCCTGCGTTTTCCCGGCCGGGATCGAGGAGTTCTGACGCGCCCCTTTCCGCATTTCCCCCTCCTGCAGCACGGTTTTCGACAGAAGAAGAAAGCGGGGACGGCAGCAGTGCCGCACGCCACGCGGTCAGACCGGACAGCAAGGAGGACGCCTCCCCTGCCAGGGCGGCGACAGGCCCGTGCCTGCCCTGCGCCTCGGCTGAGAGGCCCTCATCACCTGTCGTGGAGGATGGGACCGCCCTGTCCCGATGCTCCATGACAGGCAGCAGAGAGGTCAGAAGAAGCGGCAAGGACGGAGCAGCGGCAGCTCCGTCCGAGTTGGTATCAGCCTCTTGCGGAGAAGCTTTCAGCGCCATCACCAAATTTTGAAGAATGTCAAGTCCTGACTGCGCTGTGTTGCCTGGCCCGATGCCTTCAGACATGGGGGAAAGGGAGGCATCCTCCGGCCTCGCGGTCCATGCTCGTATGGCGCCTTGCAGCGCGCCGGTCAGGTCGATCGCGCGCTCTGTCCCCGCAGGCTGCGTGGGCTGCCCGTCTGGCAACAGGCTCCTGAAAAGGCTGAAGGAGGCGCCGGTCGCCGAGGCTTGCGCCTCCTGCATCTCCTGCCGCAGGGAAGCGCGGAAAGCAGAAGCCGGATCATCGTTCCCCCCCTGCTGTATGGAGGGTTGCCCGGCCATCAGCTCCGGCGTGGCAGAAACGGGCGGAAGTTGCGGCAACAACAGAGCTTCCGCCTGCCGCATGATCCGCCGGGTCAGGGAAGTCTCCTGTACCGTTTCTTGCGAAGAAGACGCCGGCTCAAGCGCCGACAGCATCCTGTGCAGGGGGGGCCTCTCCATCTCGGCAGAAGGAAGGCTGGAAGGCGTGGCAAACTGCCCCATCATCGCCAGCGAGGCAGCTGGCACAAGCTGCATCAACGCACCCCGCATTGTCTGCGCCATGGCAGGCAGGGAGAGGGCCTCCCCACCCGCAACCATGCTCCCCGCCGCTGCGGCAGGGCCCTGCGCAGCGGCCGGGCTCTGCGCCCATGTCAGCATGGCTTGCGACATGGACTGCCCCGCCGACTGGATCGCCGACAGGGCAGGCATCAGCATACCGGACATCGCATCGGCCTGGCTGCCGGCAGCATTGGATGGCTGAACACCCGAACCGCCCAGTTTCGCAGCCATGGCAGCGGTGCGTTCCATTTCCTCGCGCAGACGCGTCGTTTCGGCACGCGCCTCATCGATCCCGCTGCGGTCGAACTGAAACCGGATCAGCGTGACCAGTTCACGCAGAATGGCCATTGCCCTAACTCCTTCTTGCCGTTCCGTCTGTCCGGTTACGCGCCAGCTGATCCCGCTTGGCCGCCGCATGCTGCTGCGCACGCATGTCCAGCAATGCGTTCAGCTTCAGCAGGTCATCCAGCGTCACCACCCCGCCGCGCAGCTCGCCCAGCGAGACATGCCCGGCCAGAAGGGGACGCCAGATCAGTAGTTCCGACCTCAGTTCTTCAGAGAGCTGTCCGCCGTTCCCATTGCCGTTCCCATTGCCGCTTTGCGGTTCGTCCCATTCGGCAGAACCTGTCCAATGAGGGTTCTGCCGCGCTCGAAAAAACCCGCGTAGTTGATCCTCACCACCTCCATGCACAGCTCGATGGCCTCCGATACGTCGGAGAACACCGAACCGGCCATGGCATGACTCAGACGACGCGCCGTGGCGGGGTCATCCCCCACCGCGATGCAATCGGGGTCGAGCAGAAGACGCGCAAGTTTTTCCAGCGCCTCTCCATCCAGCCCGCGCGAGAGATCGCGCAGGCCCTGCATGATGGCTTCCTCACCACGCGCCGTGTCCATCAGCGCGGCGAAGGGCGCCAGCAACACACCCTGCAACGAGCCGAGAATACGCAGCGCACGAAACGGATCGAACCGCTTGATGTGATAAACCTGCGCACCGATCGTGACGCTCTCGCGTCCTTCCTGAATTGATCCGCCTTGCAACATGGTTTTCATGACCTTCAGGATTTACGGAAAGCGGTAGCGAGCTGCGGGGACACCGCCGTAATGCTCCAGGCCCGCGTTGTGCCCTTCGCGCTGCGCTCATGACCGGCCCGGCCATTGATCCAGCAGGTGCCGGCGGAAAACAGCAGGCCGCCCCCCAGATCCTCGATCAGGATCGGCACCGGAATGCTGCCATTCGACAGACGATCCGCCGTATACAGCGCATCGAGATGCTCGTTGCTCGGGCTGCTTTGCAGCAGGGTCAATGTGATCTTGACCCGTGGATCAACACTGAAACTGCGCATGACTTCCCCATCCGCACCAACGCTGGAATCGAAGCCCGCGCTCTGTTCATCGACCGTAATGAACTTGTCACTGGAAAAACCGCTGATCGCCACACCACCGATCACGACGTACACATTGGACGGAGAGTAATTATAGACATTGCCAGCCATGATCATCATTCCTCAAAAAATGGAAATTTCCGCGCTCAGATTGTGTAGGACAACGTGCCGTTGATCTGGACCAGATGCACCGCACCGGCCAGACGCGCCCGGAAACTGATGTCACGCAGCACACGGCTGGCTTTGGTGTTGGCGGAGATATTGGCGGATAGCGGAACCGAAATCGTGTAGGAAGGAATCGGGTTGTTGTTACCATCCAGCTCCGGCGGCGCGATCCCGCCCCGGCGCACACCCAGATCGAGTGCCGCCTGGACCTTGCTTTTCACCATCAGAATGCCCTGATCGGTATAGGGAATACGGTTATCGACCATCATCTGGAACACGCTGGTCTTGATCTCTTCCTGCAACCAGTCGCGGAAGCGGATGACATCGATCCACTCGCCACCTGTGGTTTTTCCGCCCTGGGTGATGGTGACATTGCGGAAGCTTTCGAACGTATTACCGTTCTTGCCACGTACGGCGCTGCTCTGTCCTTCCCCCAGCGTATCGGCGCTGACACCGGGCAGCGTGCAGTTGGCCCAGCTTTCCTGACCCGGATAGAGGGTGAACATCTTCGACATCACCGCCGCATCCGGGAAATCGGTGGCCGCTGCGGCGTGATAAAAACAGAAGGTGCGGAAGTAATTTCCAGCTTTCAGCCGCGACAGCGTATCGGTGGTCTTGGTGGAATCCAGCGCATCGGTTTCCGCAATCGCTGTGCCGAAGAGTTTACCGTTGGCTTCGGCCCATGCGGCTGCATCCAGAATATTGGCCGGCGTCCGGTCCGGCAGGATCAGGCCGTACCAGCTATTATCGCTGGTCTTCATGGCCGAGAGGGCGGCCGTCAGTGTTTCATTCTGGCCGCTGCCATCCCAGAAGCCGATATAGATCTGTGAGATATGCGGTGTCACGCTGAACGCATCCGCGGCGGCAAGATAGGCCGGATGCGTGGCCGTCAGACCGTACGGAGCAGCCAGCAGATCACTGGCAGCCGTGATAATACCCGTGCGCGGCAGAGCGGTGGTGCTTTTCAGCACGATCAGCATATCGCTGAAACTCTGCGTATTCACGGAAGCAGATTGCAGCTTGATATCCACCGTGACGAGGCGATCGAGATTAGCCATGCGGCGTCTCCATTTCGATGTTCAGGGAAAGGGGGACTGGCGCACCGCCCCCCGGTAATGTTCCGGTGGCCTGAACCTTTTCGATCAGGCCGACCACATCCGCGCCACGCATGACATGGCCGAGCGTCAGCTCCATGGCTGCCCGCTCCTCCCATATCGTTTCCAGCAAAGCGGAGATATTGAGGACGGGGCCGCAGGACAGCACGGCGATGCCATGCAGAAAGGCATTGTCCTGCGTGGTGGAGAAACCCAGTCTCTGACGCAGCGTATCCAGAATATTCAGTGCAGACGGGCCGAAAACCTGAATTTCCAGCGTGTCCTGCATGGGTGTTTCCACCACCATCAGCCCATCCGCATTGACGGCGCCATACCATGGTCGTGCGATGGGTCTGCTTCCTTCCTCACTGCGCAGCCAGCGCAGGGTGGCGTATGGAAAAGCCGGGCGGGGTGCATTCTGCTCCGCCCAGATCAGCGCGCAGTCGAGCATCGGCTGCACGAAACCGTGCACCGTGCCATCATCCAGCATGATGGAACTCCCTTACGGTTCGAGTGAGGCGAGGTAACGGTGATGATCCACCCGCATCCCGGCATCCCAGGATTGCCGCGCGATAATGCGATAACGGCGCGGAGCGGTGTCTCCGGCAGTGGTATACAGCACGCAATCTCCGCGCTGACCGGATGCATTCCCGATACCCAGCACGGCATCGGTATAAATCCGGATCAGCGCAGTAATCGCCTGACCACCCGGCAAGGGTTGTATCTGCTCCGCATCACTGACGGAGGCAGGCTGCACCGTGGCAGAGATGGTCTGTGTCACCGGAGAGGCCGGGACGAAACGGCCGGCAACATAGCTGCCCGTTCCTTCCCTCAACACCGTCAAAGACTGGCGGAAACTGGTTTTCATGCCTAATCCCCCATGCTGACGGGAAACCGGCCATCAACCATGGTCGAGATCTGATCCAGCAACCATTCCTCCGGCTCACCACCCTCCAGGGCGAGGGCGGCGGCCTCCGCACAGGCATCGGCGATGCTGCCGGCCCGTGCATCGGTGAAGGCGCGCAGATAAGGGCGCGCGGCCGTGGCACCGGAACCGAACTCCGCCGCCACGGCTGCGGCGACCTCTCCGGTTTGATTATCCTCACGCTCTCCCACATGCTCTCTGGGGCCGATGCGCAGGCTCAGCCCCTCCAGACGGGATAAAGCCGTACCGAGCGTATCCATTATTCCGGCTCCCCGGTCAGAACCGCACCGGTCGATAAAGGACGCAGCAGCGCCTCATACCGCGCCCGGTAATTGCCTGCCGCCTCGGCTTCGGCGCCCGTCAGGGCACGCGGGAGATATTCGATCTCCAGCTCGCCTTCCCGTTCCCGCCGCAGCGCCTGCCCCGCCCCGGCGGTCCCGCTACCGGACAGGGAAGAAGCACGCAGGCTCAGCAGCCATGCCGCATACAGCGCCATGGCCTCCTGCCTGCGACCGGGGGAGAGTGTGGCGGGGCAATGTGTCGCCGCCACGCCCAGCGCATCCGTCACCGCCTGCGCCGGGGCATTGGCGAATTCCGGTGCCAGAATAGCCAGCAGCACCGGAGCCGGATAAGGCGCTGATGCGTCACTCATCGCCTACACCCCATCCAGATAGCGGATCGCACCCGGCTTGCGGATATCGACCCCGCCGAGACGGAAAATCCCCGGTACCTCGAACCGCATCGGCCCGCTCTGCCAGGGGGCGAGGAACTGAAGCGGCATCGGGATATGCAGCTTCATCACATCCGGCGCCCGGCGATAGACGATCATGCGGCCGACACCGGAGGCTCCGGCGCTTTCCAGACCGGGAATACCGCGCACAGTCAGCGGCAGGCCGGTGGTCAGCGTGTAGATATTGGTGCGGGCGAGGAAGCTCAGCGCGGTCTCGCTGGTGGCGGGAATGCGCGTCTGGGAAAGCTTCAGCCAGCGATCCACCGGCAGCAGCACGGTATCGGCCATCTCCACCCGCAGCGATGCAGTCTGGATACCGGTCAACGCCGCATTCACATCGTCGATGATCTCATCAACGGTTTTATGCGCCCAGTCCGGATTGCCGGAGGCTCCATTCGCCACCGTGCCCGCCGTGACCGCCGGATGGGACAGCAAACCGCTGAACCCGCGCGCCGCATCGCCACGCAGCACGATGTCATCGACGAATTCTTCATAGGCACGGCGTGCGGCCTCGGCTTTTTCCGGGCCGAGATCAATGCCGTACTGGCGTGCATGTTCCAGCTCGGCCAGATCATAGCCATAGCCGATTGCAGCCATGGAGACGGTGACGCGCAGCCTGTCGCGCACGATATCGGCACGCGGCACATCCTGCGCCTGACCGTTGAACCATTGGGCGCGGCCCACCGTGTCGGCGGAAACATATTCCACCACCTGGATCCATTCCGGCGCGGTGGTATCCACCGGGATCAGGGACGGATACAGAATATCGGCATATTGAATGCGATAGATTTCGGCTTCCAGCGCGGCGGCCTGACTGACCAGAAAGCTCAGTCCGGTCTGCGCATCGAACCGGGTATGCTGAAGGGAGCTGTTCATTCTTCCAGAACTTTCTTGTAAGGATCAGGACAGACGCAGACGGGCCAGACCGCCCGCAGGGGCGCTGGTGTCGAAGGTCGCATTCGGAATGGCGGTGTTATTGGAGGACGCCGCCGTGATCGCCCCGGCGGGGGTCAGATAGGCGGCTGCACCGGCGCTGACGCTGGCAGCGACACGCACCCAGATCACACCCTTGTTGAGCACGGAGAGCGGCGATCCGGCGGGATAGGTATCCACCGCCTGCCCCGGCAGCGCAGGCACGGTATGCACGGCGAGCGCGATCCCCAGAAACCGCGCAGCCGTCGCGGAGGGCAGACGCACGCTCTGATCTTTCACGCCCTGAACAACGGGCTTTCCAAAAGCGATGTCGGTGTCGGCAATGCGGGTCAGGATGGTGACCGGCTCGGCATTGGCCTGCATGCCCTCATACGCATCGGGATGACGGGCGGCGTAGCTGGTTTGCAGCGGCGGCATGATCAGTGTTCTCCTGCATGGGAAGGCCGCGTGGAACGCCACGCAGCGGAAAGGGTCGCCTTGTAGGTTTCGTAGGCACTCAGCGGAATTTTCTGACGGGATGCCGCTTCATCCCGGCGCTGTGCGACGCTGTACTGCGCCTGCACCGCGCCCGCCTGCATCCGGGCCTCTGCCACACAGAGATCGAATGCGGCTTGCAGATAGGCGGAGGATTGTCCCTCCAGCACCAGCGCATCGCCCCGCACGGCGCGGATCACAGCAATACGAAGCTCATCATCGGAAGCATCATCATGGAGCGTGACACCAAGACCGGCAGCATCCTGTTCCAGATTTCGACGGGCCTGCCTGATTTTTTCCTGCTCAAGCCGTGCTGCATCGGCACGGGCGGCATCACGCTCCGCCGTGACCACCGCCAGCGCCGCATGAAGCGGACAATCCGGCGTGCAAGCGGGCGCTGTATCGGCACGATCCAGATTCAGCCGTGCATTCCCTGCGCGCCCACGCGGGACAATGGCCACGTGATTGACACGGATACCGCGTTGCACGGCATCATAGGCTTCGCCATCCACCTCCCCCGGCGTTTCATCCAGATCGAGGCGATAGCCAACCGACAAATCACGCAGACCTTCATCGACGGCAGAGGTATCGTGAATCACTATGTCGGCAACAAGGTTATCTCCATCCTGCCGCCCCTCGCTCATAACCGCGCCAACCACCGTGCCGGCAGCATTGGCGGCTGTGATGAGGCCGGATGTCGGCGGCGGATGACCCACCGTGATCGGACGCCCGCGGAAACTGGCGAGACTGTCCGCATGGAATACTTCTTCCGGCGGACGATATTCGCGCCGCTGCGCGCCCGTCACCGGATCGGTGTAAGTGAAAATGCCGGTGCGCGTCAGTACCGGCGTATCGGTGATGAACCCGTCATCATCACGATGCGCGCGCGGCAGCGGCACCATGTCATGGCGCTCGGTAATCATGCTTGCTCCTGACTATAAAATTGCGACTCAGAGAGTCTGTGAAGCGGTGCCGGACAAGGTTTCCGCCTGCACCTGCGCCTGCACCCTGGCCAAAGCGGCCTGCGCGTTTTTCAGCGCAGCATCGGCCTGTTCCGTTTCACTGGGAATCCATTGCGGCGGGAAAAATAATTGCCAACCTGAGGGTGCAGAGGCCCGCAATCCTCTCTGCTGCCATAGCAAGGACACCAGACGTTCCAGTGCCGGGACCAGCACACGCCGCTGCATCGCCTGCACCAGCGCGATATACACTTCCCGATCCCCTTCCCCGGTCGCGTTCTGACCGGCGGCGGAACGCCCGAACAGATGCGTCACCGGAATACCGGTGCAGGCAGCAATGGAAATCTCGAATGCCTCGATCTGGTCGCTGACACCGGAAAGATTGAGATCGTGAACCTGCCACTGGTCCCCGGCATCAATGACCACGGTGTTCAACACGTTGCGCGCCAGATCGACCCGGCGCACACGCTCCCGCACGCTTTCCAGCAAGGGTGAGTTCGCGGCATCATCTGCCTCCATCGCCGCCTGACGCAGCAGGTCGCCGAGGCCGGCCATCCCGAACACCGCCTGTTGCTTGCGTTCCAGCATGCCGCGCGACAGCCGCAGCGCATCCTGATAACGCTGAACCTCCTCCAGACACCCGCTCAGCACCGAGCGTCCGCGCCAGGGCAGACCGTTGCTCATGCCATGTGGCAGCGGCGCACCCGGCAGGGGCAGTAACCGCGTTTCATGCACCGTGAACATCGTGCCGCCACCGCGCGGTGTCACGCGATACACCATCGGCTGACCACAGCGTGCATCGGCGGGATCATCGTAAAGCTGATCCACCGTGATTTCCTCGGCGTCGAACACACGTAGTTCAGCAATGCCGGACAGGGAAGAGAGGCGCAAAGGACGCTGTGGATCGGCCTCATCATCCGCGAACAGCATCACGGCGGCTCCGCCGAACAGACGTGCCCAGCGCAATGCCTCCGTCATCCGCGCCGGAACATGCAGCCGGGCGATCTCCGCCGCCATGGCCTGTTCCGCAGCCGCGTCACCATCGCACAGAACAGTAACACCCCGTGACAGTGCATCTTCCGCCGGAGCATCGACAATCCGTGCCGCCAATCCTCCCTGAAGATAGGCCGATAAAACCGTACCAGCCGCGCGCGTGTCGCCAGGCATCATCAGCGTTCCCGGCTGCACAGCACCGAGCACACCGGACAGATAATCATCGAGCCGTGTGCCCATGATTGCATCCTTGCAGAAAATAAAACCGATTTTTAAAGATAGGCGAGGAACGATGCGCGCGTGTCCCGCCCCTGCGTCAGCGCCAGAAAAGCGCGGGACAGCGCATCCACCTGGTCGTCATGTCTGGCGGAGGGAAACCCCGCCAACTCATCCAGCAATGCCGCCTGCCAGGCACCCGGCAGCATATCGACATTGCCCGCATTCACCTGCGCCGCGAACGGCATGGCGCGGGTGGATTTATCGCCGCTCTCCGGCGAGGTCTCGACGACATAACCGCCGAGCATCCGCGCCAGATAAGCCGCCTGTGCCTTGCCTGCCTGACCGGGGTCACGCGGGATGGAAATCCGCACCGACGCACCATCCCGGCTGGCCGTGGCGGCGATGATGCGCGTCACATCCTCCGGCCCGCCACGCAGACGCACGATATCGCCAATGACAAAACGCCCCGCGGCATCACGACCCAGCCGCGCCCCCACCGTCCAGTCGGGATCACCGGTACCGGTCTGTCGCGTCGCCGCCAGATCCCAGGCCCGCACCCATTGCACAGAAGCCGGTGCCGCAAGAATGCAGGACAGAGCAGCCGTTTTGAACAACGCACCCTCTGCAGGGCGCGGCTGCTGCTGATACAGCGCCGCCCAGTCCCGCATCGCGCCACCGCGTTCATACTCCGCCTTCACGCGCTGCAATTCACCGGCATAGCCGTAGGAATCATCTCCCCACAACCATTCTCCCGGTAAGCGGCCCAGCGGATCATTGTCCTCGGCCTGCGCCGGCAGATTGACGCGACGCCATGACGATCCCTGACGCAGCAACAGGCGGCCGCCCAGATCATCCTCATGCCACCGTGTCATGATCACCACGATGCGGCCACCCGGTTTCATACGGGTGCGCAGATCAGCCCCGAACCAGTTCCACACACGCTCCCGGCAGGCACGGCTATCGGCATCGGCCCTTGATTTGACAGGATCGTCGATGATTGCCACATCCGCACGCCGTCCGGCAATCGGGCCGCCAATACCAACGGCCTTATAGGCCGATCCGTTCTCCGCCTCCCAATCCCTTGCATTTTCACGCCGCAATCCGGTACCGAGAATGGAAGCGTAATCACGCAGACAGGATTGCACACCACGGCTGACATGATCAGCCAGATCGGCGGTATGGGAGGCGCCGATCACCCGGATGCCAGATTGCAGCGCCATCAGCCATGCAGGAAAAATACGGCTGGCATAAGTCGACTTCGCCGATCCCGGCGGCATGGTGATCAACAGACGATCGACTGTTCCATGCGCCACCGCCTGCAATTCTTTCAACAGCAGATGATGATGCGCAGCCGGATAAAGATTCTGTTCCGCCATGACCAGGCGTGCAAACTCCGGAAGGCTCTCCCTTGCTGCCAGATCGCGCAGGCGGCGACGCAGCGCCAGTTCCCGTCTGAGCGCAGTATCCGCCGCCTGCATCGACATATGAGATAAATCCTAGGTTTTTTTCTGATGGGCGCGGAGGGAATCCAGTTCCGCCTCGATCTCCGCACGGCTCATGGCCTGCGCCGGATCGCGGGAGGGCGTTTCCCTGAATAATCCCAGCGCCCGACCAAGCTCGACCAGAGCAGCGCGTTTATCGGCAAGCTTCACCCGCAGGCCACGTGGCGTTTCAACCACTTCCTCGATCGCAAAAGCGGTATCGTCATCGAGTGAGGACGATGCCTTGACCCGCAACCCGTCCTCCGACCATTCCAGCACGTCGCGCGCATCATAAAATGCCAGACGCGCCAGAGCCGCGACTATGTTTTCCTTTGTCACAGGCTGGATCATTTTCTTTTTATCTGCTTCCGTCTCCTGCTGCGCCTCATGCGCCAGAGCGGCACGGATGGCAGCACTGTTGAGACAACGCCTTGCCCCCGCGGCAATCTGCGCCGGCGAGAGATCAGGACCATAGCTGACAGCATAAGCCTGCTCGGCATTGCCGTTCAGCGCGGCATAGGCCACCACGAATTTCTGCTGCCGATCTGTAAGAGAAAAGCGTGTCACGCCCTGATCCTTCGGGTCTTTCCGTCCGAGCGTGCATACAAAAAACCCCGTGTTTTCACACAGGGTTTGCAAAGACCGGATTTGAGGGAAAATCTTCCGAACCGGACAAAATTCCGATTTGATATAAAAACCCTACTTTATCATCCCGGTGATCGTCAAGCTTTTTTTCCTTTTCATCCTGAATGAATCACAATATCGCCTCTTTATAACGGGTTTATAATCCTGCCATGTAGTCGATAATGGCCTCGATCATCTCATCCGGCAGGGTTTTCGCGCTAAACCCCGGCATCTGCCGGCCCGGCCAGTCCCGCACCGAGGCCGGATCACGAATATAGCGATGCAGGGCTGGCCGCTGAAAATAGGCTGTCGGATTCATGGGTTTTCCAAGATCAGGCCCAACCGAGCCATCCCCCGCGCCATTCAGCCGATGGCAGGGCAAACAGAAAGCGATAAAAGCTTTCTGCCCCTGCTTGATCCGTGCCGGTGCATCCGGTGACAATGCCAGTTGAGGCCAGCGTTCCAGAGGTGCCGTTCTGATGGCCAAATGGGTGATGCGATACGGCCAGTATTCGCTGGAGACACGCTCCGCGCCTGCACCACTCCAGATGATGTAAAATGGCCCGGCACTGGCTTTCTTACCCGGCAAAGGCGGCCATGGATATTGAGGATCCTCCACCGCCAGCCATGGCTGCGGCTGAGACGCATCCTGTGACGCCGCTCTGATCATCTGTAATGGCAGATCGGCGCTGAACCCGTCCGAGGCTGTGGCGGTCAGCACGCCGCTATCATCCGTCACTTTCCCCAGCAACGCCGCGAGGCTGACGGCACGATAACGCCGTGTCCCGCCATAACTGCCATCCTGCACTGTGACCCATTGTGCATCAGACCGTGCCAGCAAGGCGGCAGCGGACAGCGACTGTTTCCGGCCATTGGAAGAACCGATCACCAGCGTCTCCGCCGGCGTCTCTGCCGTCCGGGCCGTCATGACGGGACACACTGCCAGCATGATGACCATACCCGCCTTCCAGAGCCTGCGTCTCATCCGACCTGATCCTGTCCTCATCGCATAAAAAAACCGCTCCATCCCGGCGGAAAACCGGCATGGAGCGGGCAAAACAGTAAGGGAAGAAACCTGAAAAAACTATCAGATCAAGGCTGAGGCCGCGATCAGAAATTCACGATCATATCCAGGTTGAACCACAGCATGTCATTCGTGCCGTTATTCACGACAGGGAAATAGCCATTGGCCGCGCTGGGAACTGCGGATTCATTGAACGGGTTGGTGCCGTTCAGCGAACGGTCATAGCGGATTTCCGGGCGCACGGTGAACTTGCCGCCCCAGAACATATGACGGTTCACGAAATCCGGGCGATAGGTCACACCCAGCGTCAATTCGCCATAGGTGGTCGGCGGCGCAAGATAGTACGGGTAAGGCTTGTTGCTGATGGCACGGGTGAAGGAGGTAAAGCTGGCATATTCAGCGATAATCAGGCCGGTATTGTCGCGGAACACTTCACCACGGGCGTTGAAGGTCAGGTTCGGATTGATATCATAGGCCAGATAGGTGGTCACGCCATACGCATCGGCCCGCAGCAGATCGTCATGCAGATAGGTGGCATCGACCGTCACGGTCGTTTTCTCGTTCACCTTATAGCTGGCGAGGAAATCGGCATTATACTGCATCTCGTCATTGGCACGGGGGCCGACACCGGCACTGGTCCACAGCCCGTCGGGTGAAGTCACCGGATAGCTGTTGTTTCCCTGCGGGCCGAAATGACCGATCAGGTGCATATTCAGCTTGTTGTCCATCAGGTTGTTCCACTGAACGCCGATGGTGCCCTTGGGACGGTTGTTATTACCCGCATTGCCGAAGCTGGTGGAATTACCCGCATCCACGCCGAGGATGAAATCCATCTTGTCGGTCAGATGTGTCGTCGTCATTACCCCGATCATTTCGAAGGGGACGATGTAATCAGAGGCATAATTGAACGTATAGAAAGGCCGCAGCAAGGCCGGCGTGCCTTCCGATCCCAGCAGACCGTACATCTGGCCGACCTGGATATCCACGCCGCCCTTGGTAAACCACGGCAGGTGGAAATCAATATGCGCCTGCGTCGGCACCCATTGATACAGCCCGGTCAGCACGCCATCCGCCATACCGATGGTGGGATCGAAGCGGGCGTCAGAGCCGTACATCATCTCGAACACAAAGCCCACACCATAGCCTTTGCCGACATCCTGAATGGGATGCGACAGATTACCCATGATCTGGTTCATCGTGACCGTATTGGCACGGTCGGCATAGAACTGGCCGAAATTGCGGCCCGATTTGGTCCACGGATTACCCGTAATGCCGGCCTGAATGGTCAGATGCGCCTCCGTATTATCCCAGTAGGAGGCTTTGGATTTCGGCTTCTGTGCAGCTGAGATCGCCTGCTGCTGCTCGGCCGGCATTTCGCTGATGGTGGGGCGCATTTCATCCCCTTTCGGTTCCTCCGGCACCTGGGCGCGGCCTTGACCCGCCAGTCCGAACAGAACGGTTCCGAAACAGAGTGCAGTCGTTGCCCGCCAGATCATTTTCCCGTTCACGGATACAACCTTTTTATTGTCTATATTTTCAGATTTTCTTCCGCCTCTGTGTCCATTTGCGAATAATCACTGACGTTTGTCAGCAAGCTGCATCAGGATGACAGTGGCGTTACCAAAGTTTCATGGAGCCAAAGCCCGGTTATTGAACAAAGCCGACACAAACTTTTATTTCAGCTTCGAACAGACTTATTTTGACCTGTTGAGACCAATTCATCACGTTTCCGGACTGTTCCATACGTGCCGGAACCTGTTTTACCATCTTCATCATGATCCCCCGCTCTGCTTCCTTGCCTCCCCCCATGGACACCCGTTCAAGGGGCCACGCCACGGCGAAGCATATGTCTGCCAACTACAAAGCAACTGGCATGCCATAATTCCTGTCAGGTAATTTTTTTTCCTGATATCCGCGTAAACAGGGCCATTTCCTTTCAGCAAGCGTTCACCCAGGCGAATGGCGTGCCGTCAGGAAATGGCTATTTTTTTATCATGATGAACAAAGGATGACTTTTATTTTAAGATTGGCAGGCAAAACCGTTTTGGAATTGAATCTTTTCAGGCCGATGCAGGAAAGCGTCCCTCTCCCTTATCGACACCCGTTACCAACCCCATTCAGTCATATTTTTTTACATTCCAGACAGACTGTTTAAGAAATCGACCCTTATATTGAGGATAACGATAAAGATACGGGAGAATAAAAATGCCAGTCTTTACCAGCCCAGTACTTTCCAACAACAAGGGCAAAACCCATATCCGCGGCATGATAACTCATGCTGTTCTTGCTACCTTCGTGCTTCTGGGTGCTGCGGCTTGCGCCGGCACGAGCAATGACGGCTTGAACGGACAGACCGTGATGGAAGAAACCATGGATACGCATGAGGCCGGTTTCTGTCAGGACAAGCTGATGTGGGGCCCGCAGAAACGCCCACAAATCAGGCATGTCTGCGAAAAATAAAGGATCTTCTCCTCACCGGCCCCGATAAAGGATGAGTGCAGCAGACAGACAGAGAGAGAGGCGTGGTGAAGCTGATGAAGCCTCACCGCGCCTCCTCGGGTTTTGAGGGGGAAGCAGGTTGCCGACCCGCATAATGATCGGCCAGCGCGTCCAATGCCTCGATCAACCACGGCCGGGCACGTCCATTGCGCATGTGATGTGCCTGTTCGTATGCTCCCAGCGTTTTCCAATCCACCACGACCCAGGCGAAGACCGCCCGCGACCGCTCCGGCACCGCGGACAAAGCGGCACGGCAGCGGCGGAGTGCCAGAAGCTGCCGCTCAGCCGGGCCATGCCCCGGACCTGCCGAATTCGTCACACGTCCCAGCGCCAGAGAAGTCATCCGGCATCCGGCGGAAATACCCTGCGCCCGCGCATACTCATCGCGGAACCGCTCGGCAGCGCAGAACAGGGCCTGCGGCAGATCGCCACGTGCATGCATCAGTTGCAGCCCATCCCGGCGGCGACGCAGCCGGATCGAAGGGGACTGACTGGCTTCTCCCTTCTCATCCGGGGTATTTTCCTGTTGCAGGGACAGCATCACCGTTTCCCTCAGGATACGCGGGGAAAGGTCGGACGGGGCGGAGAGATAGCTCATGATGTAGGTTTCCTGCGTGATAAAGGCGTTCTGAAAGGGGAAGCCGGATCTTCGACCCGCGCCGCGCGCTCCTGACGCCATGCGTTCAGCAGGGTGCTGACGGCGGCGATTTCCTCGGGCGATGGCGGCTTGCGCTCCGGGATCGGAGGAGACGAAAATTTTCCGGACGGGGGCAAAGCGCGGGAGGGCGGACGATGGGCCCGCCACCATGCCGACAACCCGTTGCGCACATCATCAAAGCCCGGCATCTGCATCCGCCGCGGCGCACAGGCGACATGTTCCAGACTGGCTTCGGTAAAGGCCGCATCCGGCATGCTCCTCAGTAAAGGAGCGTAGGCGCGGAACGCCCGCAAAGCCTCCGCCGGATCGGTCGGGTAAGTCAGCTGCGCCAGCGCCGTAAACCAGTCGCGCCGCTCCATCAGGCGCTGATGCGACGGCAGGGGATCAGACCGTGGAGGAAGGGGCATTATGCTTCCTCCCCCATGGTGCAGGCCGCATGGCCGGGCTGCCATGCCGCATGCTCCCTCAGTAAAGCGTCCTGACGGCTGATGGCTCTTTTGCCGCGCCCCCTGTGGGAAGGGTTGTGGGAAGAGGAGGAGGCCGACCGCTCCGCATCGCCACGGCACCAGATGCGCCATGTCGCCGGCCAATCCCGCCGCAGACCGGCAGACCCCGACCGGGCCTGCCAGTAATCCCGGAACCGGGGCAACACCTCCTCCACCCTCAACCCCAGAGAGGTTGCAAAGCGCTGCTCTTCCTCTCCCGGTTGCCAATCCGGTGGCAGACGGCATCCTTCCGGCCCCCTCTGATGAGGATCCACCTGATGAGGGAGAGAGTGATTTTTTTCTCTCTCTGTCTCTATCCCTGTCCCTTGCATCTGCGCCTGCATATCCGGGGGCAAAGCGGGCGGAGCATGTTTCTCCCACCGGGCACGGGCGCGGCTGCGCTGGGCAAGGCGCATCGCCCAGGCCTGACAGGCTTTTTCCGCCACCACCGCATGATACAGCCGCCCATCCGCACAACGCTGCCAGCCATGCAGCGCCATGGTCCGCAGCCTCGGCCAGCGATTGCCCGCCCCGCTCAGCCGGGCCAGCACACGGTCATCATCCGGCAGGCTGCCCGCCGGGCGCTGGGTCCAGCTTTTCAGGATCAGCAGCAGGGCGGCCTTGAACTCATCCCCGCTGGACAGCGCCACCATATCGCTATCCGCCAGCCGCTCCACATCCAGCGGCATGAAAGGCAGGCCGCGGAGATCGCTTTCCGGCGGGGTCAGGGGGAGGGGCAAAGCTGAGGAAAGGGCTTCATGACTCATGCGCCTAATCCTCCATCACCCGGTGTTCAGGGCAGCGGAAAATGAACCGATCCTCCGCCGATCGTGGGAACAACACGCCGCAATACAGGCATCGGCGCGGTGGCAGACCCGCCTTCCCCTCCGCATCGGCGGACAGGGAAGCAAGTGATGAAGCGGGAGGGGATTGTGACTCGACCATGCGCGGCATTAAAAACTTAAGGGGTTAACCCCGTCAACACCGAAATAACTGAAAGGGGTAGTTTTCAACCCCTTTACGCTGTGCTACAGAGACACGTATGAGCCATCCATCCGATGCCCGATCCCCGCTTTCCTTCCCCATAGAGATGACAGTGGGCGAGCGGATGCGGCATGCCAGAATCCAGCGCGGATGGTCTCAGGACGCATTGGCGAAGGAGGCGGGAACCTCCCAGACCACGATCGACAAGATCGAGCGTAATCTGACCCAGCGCTCCCGCGCCCTGCCCCGTCTGGCGCAATGCCTGGGTGTGGATCTGCTGACGCTGGACCCGGATTACCTCGGCGATTACCAACCGGGCACAGAGGCGGAAGCGCCCCCTCAGTCACCCCGGAAATTGCAGGGCCAGGTTCGCATACCGGCTCAGCCGATCCCACCGCCGATCACGGGGCTTTCTGTGCGCAGCGTACCGGTTTTCGGCACGGCACAGGGCGGCGCGCTGGGGGCAACGGGTCTGCCGGACAGTGCGCAGGCGCTGGACTGGGCGCGGCTTCCCGGCCCCCTGACCGGCATTCCCGGCCTGTTCGCGCTGTATGTCGAGGGCGACAGTATGGAGCCATGGGTGGAGCATGGCCATCTGATCTACATCCACCCCACCCGCCCCGCCGCCCCGCGAGACCACGTCGTCGTGGTGGTGCAGGACGGAGAATACGATGAGCCGCGCGCGCTGGTGAAACGTCTGGTGCGCCGCACGGCCGGGCGGCTGGTGCTGCACCAGTACAACCCCGCCGGAGAGATCGAGATCGACGCCCGGACCGTCATGCGCATCTACCGGGTCATCCCCTGGAACGAGGTTGCCGGGGTTTAACCCCGAAACGTCATTTTAACACCATTTGGTGTTGACGAAACGGGGTTAAAAGGGTTAAACGGCGCGGCCTGTTCCGCTCCGTTTGACCGAGGTTTCACGATGCCCAGCTACCCCACCAGTGTGGAGGCAGAATTTCACTGGTTCGATCATCAGGGTGATCCTCAGATCACGCCGCTGGAGATCCATGGCCGTCTCGATCCCGGCGCATGGCTCGACGAAAATGGTCAGTCCTGCGCGCCGATTTTCGTCGCCACCCACATCACCGATGTCCACACCGGCCAGCCCCTGCCCATGACCGGCCCCCTCGCCCGTTTCGCCGATACGCTCACTGAAGACTGGAGCGATCCACGGATGGATCGCATGCTGCGGCCGTTTGAACCAAGGGAAAAGAGGGTGATGGCGTGGCGGTAGGCAGGAACAATTGGAGCGTGGCGACATTCCTTTCAAATACGTTGGTCGCCATCGGCGTATCAAAGCGGAAGATGTTTCCAAGTACCAACGCATACGCGATGAAAAACGCAGACAGGCATTGGAGGAACTGGCTGAAATGGATGCAGGGCTGATTTAAGATATGTTTGCCAACCGCTTTACCGCCCGGCTGGATGCCTGTACTCTGACCGGCGCGTTAAAGCGAAATCTTCTCTTGTCTCTGGCAGAAGAGGGATTTTTTCGTCCCTGCTGGTCACAGGATATTCTCGATGAAACAAAGCGCGCCATTGCCGGAATTATTGCAGGCCATGCCCCCGAATTGACCACGACAGAAGCCGAGGATCGTACGCAAAGAGCATGTAATTCCATAATCCATGCTTTTCCAGAAGCCATGGTGATGGAATACGGTCATCTTGCACCGCATAATCACCAACTCCCTGATCCGGCTGATGCGCATGCTATTGCGGCCGCCAGCATAACGCCGTCAACCAGCATCATATGCAATGTTTGAACTCACCCGCACCCACAAATGCACAGGCGCTGAAGAAGCCTGCACCATGACCGGACGGCCATGATGCTGGTTCAAACCTCGTATCGGCATTCGGCCGGTGTCAGACCGAGTTCTTTCCGAGCCTGCCATCTGGCTTCATCGCAATACAGGATGGTGTAGTCTGGAAGTTCTGCTTTCAAGGCCCGAGCGATTTCCAGACCGGCTTCTGTAAAGCCTTCCAGATCGAACGGTGCGCGTTCCTCGGGCGGCAGAAAATCCTCGAAATCGTCGGCCCAATCCTCCCACGCCTGCAAACGGGTTGTCAGGTCTTGGGAAATGGGCAGGTCGGCAAGGAGGATCATCTCTCCCTTGCTGCTCCACAGGCAATGCGTCAGATCACCGCCCATGACGATGTATTTGTCCGGCGGCAGCACCGGTGCATCCTTCATATCCTGCGGCCTCGCTTCATGGCTGGCAGTATTGATCAAGAACCATCTTGGCATGGCATTACGCGGCGTCAGACTGATCCTGCAGAGAGCATGGGTCAATCCGGGTGGCCAAAACCTCTTGCCGGTTCTCGCAGGCATCCCCACCTCAGGAATGAAAGCACATTCATCAATCCACTTTTCTGGAATTCTCTTCCATGCCCTCTATCGCCCTGCTTGGTGCCACCGGGAATGCCGGGTCGCATATTCTGAAGGAATTGTCAGATCGCGGCCATCGCGTGACGGCGATTGCGCGTAACATCTCTGCGATCCCTCCCCTGCCTGGCGTCACCGCCGTGACCGGAGACGCAGCCGATACCGCAACCATCGTCCCTGTTCTGCATGGGCATGATGCGGTAATCAGCGCCCTGCCATTCCCCACCATTGATCCCGCCCTGTTGTTGCGTGCGGTGCGGGAGGCAGGCGTCAAACGCTATCTGGTGGTCGGCGGCGCGGGCAGTCTGGAGGCAGAGCCGGGCGTCAAGCTGATCGATCACCCCGATTTCCCAGCCGAATATAAATTCGAAGCCTCACACGGGGTCGCGTTTCTCGATCTGCTCCGCAGTTCCGCCAGTGATCTGGAATGGAGTTTCATCTCCCCCTCCATCCTGTTCGGCCCGGGTGGGCGCACCGGCGTATTCCGCCTCGGCGGAGATCAGGTGCTGCGGCATGAAGGGGGTTCCTCCATCTCCTATGAGGATTATGCCATCGCATTGGTGGATGAGCTGGAACACCCGGCCCATCTCCGGCAGCGCTTTACGGTGGGATACTGATTTCCTCACATTTTCGTGATGCCACCGAGGCAAAGCGGGCTGCGTTGCTTCTGTCGTGCACATGCCTCGCCGTGGCGGGCCGATCCGGCTCGTCTCCTCCCCTGAACGGCAAGGTGCGGAACACGTTGAGAGATACAGGAGATCGCGTCCATGGCCCCTCCCACCCGCCCCTCCCGCCCGGCTTCCTCTTCTGCTTCGGTGCCTCCGCCGCCCTCCGGTGGGGGCTGCCCGTTTCTGCACGGGCTGGGCGGGGAGCTGCATCAGCTCGCCGGAGAGAACAATCCGGTTTTGACGACGCAGCAGGGCATTCCGGTCGGCGATGATCAGAACACGCTGCGTCTTGATGCGCGCGGGCCGGCGTTGCTGGAAGATTTCCACTTCCGCGAGAAGATGTTCCATTTCGACCATGAGCGTATCCCGGAGCGCGTGGTGCATGCCCGCGGCTATGGCGCTCATGGCTTCTTCGAGCTGACCGAAAGCCTGAGCGATATTACCAAAGCCGATATCTTCCAGCGCAAGGGCGAGAAAACACCTCTTTTCGTGCGCTTCTCCACCGTGGCGGGTAATAAAGGATCGCCCGATCTGGCGCGTGATGTGCGTGGTTTCGCGATCAAATTCTACACAAAGGAGGGCAACTGGGATCTGGTCGGCAACAATATTCCGGTTTTCTTCATTCAGGATGCGATCAAGTTCCCCGATCTGATCCATGCCGCCAAAGAAGCCCCCGATCGCGCCTTTCCGCAGGCCCAGACCGCGCATGACAATTTCTGGGACTTCATATCCCTGATGCCGGAAGCGGTGCACATGGCGCTGTGGATCATGTCGGATCGCACCATTCCACGCTCCTTGCGCTTTATGGAGGGGTTTGGCGTGCATACGTTCCGCTTTGTGAATGCGGAGGGTCATTCAACCTACGTCAAATTCCATCTGAAGCCGAAGCTGGGCCTGCAATCCGTGGCGTGGAACGAGGCCGTGAAGATCAACGGCGCCGATCCGGATTTCCACCGTCGCGATTTATGGAGCGCCCTGAACAGCGGTGATTTCCCGGAATGGGAGGTGGGCGTTCAGCTTTTCGATGATGCCTTCGCCGATGCCTTCCCGTTCGACGTGCTGGATGCCACCAAGCTGATCCCGGAAGAAGATGTGCCGGTGCGCATCGTCGGCCGTCTGGTGCTGACCCGTCCAGTGGACAATTTCTTCGCCGAGACCGAACAGGTCGCATTCTGCACCCAGAATGTCGTGCCGGGGATCGACTTCACGAATGATCCTTTGTTGCAGGGGCGTAATTTCTCCTATCTGGATACGCAGTTGAAGCGGCTGGGTGGACCGAACTTCACGCATATTCCGATCAATGCGCCCCATGTGCCGGTGCAGAATTTCCAGCAGGACGGCCACATGGCGATGCGCAACCCCAAAGGCCGCGCCAATTACGAGCCGAACAGCTGGGGAGCGGAGGGAGGGCCTCGCGAAGACCCTCAACGCGGCCATACCAGCTTCCCCGCGCAGGAAAGCGGCGAAAAGCGCCGTGCCAGGCCGGAGAAATTCGCCGATCATTACAGTCAGGCACGCCAGTTCTATCTCAGCCAGACCCCGATCGAGCAACGGCATATCGCGGATGCCTTCACCTTTGAACTCAGCAAGGTGGAGACGCCGGCAATCCGCGAGCGGATGGTCGGGCATCTGCGGCTGGTGGATGAGGCTCTGGCCGATGCGGTGGCAGGCGGGCTGGGGCTGAAGGCTTTACCGGATGCTCCGAAACCGGCCCGGGCGCCGATCAATGATCTGCCTCCTTCTGCGGCACTGAGCATCGTGGCCAATGGACCCCAGCGCTTCGAGGGCCGCAAACTCGGTCTCCTCGTCAGCGACGGGGCGGATGCCGCGTTGTTGTCGGCGCTGATTGAGGCGGTCGACAAGGAAGGGGCGCAACTGGAACTCATTGCCCCGACCGTCAGCGGCATCACCGACAGCAAAGGCGTCTCCCACAAGGCGCAACAGCGTGTGGAGGGTGGTCCCTCGGTTCTGTATGACGCGGTGGCTGTTCTTCTTTCTGCCGACGGTGCGGCGCTGCTGTCGCAAAAACCGGAAGCACGGGATTTCGTCAGCGATGCCTTTGCGCATGCGAAGTTCATCGCTTTCACAAAGGAAGCCGAACCTTTGCTGGAGGCCGCCGGGATCAAGCCCGCTTTGCAGGATAACGGGTTCGTCAGACTGGAAAAAGCGGACGATGCCGCCCGTTTCCTCAAAACATGCGGCGCCCTGCGGTTCTGGGAGCGGGAAGCAAAGAAGCCCGCTTGAGACAGGGACGTTAAAAAGGTGAACAGGAAGCGGCTCCGGGAGGGGCCGCTTCTTTGATTGAGTATGGAAAGAAACGTTATTCTTCAGTCACTTTATTTTGGAAGCAATCATTGTTGATCTGTAACGGAATATTTTTGATGTAGCCTTCTAAACTCCGTTTTGTCACTCTTTCCCGCAGCGAACGACAACCAGCAGAATGCTGTCATCCTAGACCTGATAAACAAGTCGGTCATCGTCTGCGAGACGCCCTCTCACCCTTGTCATCGCTCCACCGGTTTGGTCTGTTGCACGCAGAGAAGTCATTGGGAACCATACCGACCATGCATGCCAGCACACGCCGCTATCGCTATCATCCGCTCCTGCTGACTGTCTGCGGCATGATGGCAGCCTTTACCATGGCCCGGCCTGCTCTGGTTCGGGCGGCTTCACCACCTTCCTACACGCCTCCGCCCTTGCCGTCCCCTCCGCCAGCCGACACCCCGAAAACGGCACAGCAGCCGACCGATTATCTCGGCCTGCCCGGCCCGATCCTGCTGGGGAAAAAGCTTTACCATCTGGTGTGGAGCGCGCATCCCACGGCCGCTTATGTCAAGCAGGAATACATTCCGGCGGACGAAACCATCGCTCATTACGACAGCATGCTCCTGATCGAGCGCATCAGCGGCCCGATGACGGTCGAGCAATCCGTCAATCTGATGGCCCTTCAGCTTCAGAGCCGTAAAACCCGCGATCCGCTCACCCGGCTGACGGTGGTGAACAATCAGGAGACCGGCAACACCATGCTGGATTTCCTCATCAGCGGAGAAACCAGGGAAGGCCCCATCGTCGAGTGGAATGCCTACCGTTATGCGCCGCTGACCAAGGATGGCGGCGTCGTGCTGTTCGGGCTGAGCCGCCGCGCCTACGGTCAGGACGGGTTGGCCGCGTTCATGAGCAAACTGTCCGACACCAGACAGGAGGGGCTGGATCTGCTCACCACCACCCCGATGCCACAACCGCATGAACCGCCGCCTCCGCCGCCAGCCCCGGCCAAGGGGAAAGAGAAAAAAGGCTGAGCCTGCCCTCCTCTATGACTTTCCTATTCCGGACAGGCGGGCATGGCATGGAAAGCCTATGCCCGCCTGAATACCGTCGGGAAGGCGCAGGACGCATCCGTCCCCGCGCATGATCCATGATGGGGAGCCAACACGCATGACCGAACATTCCTTCCAGAATATCCTTCCTTCTTCTTCCTCACCGGCAGAGGTTGCGTGGTTTTAAGCTCTCATCCGTACAGGAAAAGGACCAGCCTTAGCATGGGCAGTATCAGTCACAGCGACACCAGACAGTTCATCGTGGGCCACGACATTCAGGGACAATGGGTCGTGTGCGATCAAAGCGGAGCCGTCGGAGGCATTTTCAAAAACCGTGACTCCGCGCTCAGCTTCGCCAGAAGCGAAACGGGCCATCATCCTCACGCGGTCTTCTGCGCCCCGGATCATCTGGTGATGGATTTCTTCAGCACGATCAGCCACACGGCCTTACGCCCGCAAAGCTGACCTCAACGCACCGCCTTTTTCCGGGAGGCCGCAGAGGCAGGCAGCAGAGGCAGGCAGCCGCCCGGGAAATGGAACGGAGACGGACGCACTTCCGCAATTGAGGGAAACTGTGCGGGCTTCGGACGCCAAAGCTCGTATCACAACAGAGCACGCCGTTGTGGAACCAATTTTTCACAGGTTCCTGCCTGTAAAGCCTCATGTCCACAAAGGCTGAAGAAACAACAGGCAGCATGGTTATCCTGTATCAGCCAAAATCGCTTCGGAACAAAAACGGTACCCCTTGCAGCGTGATCCGAGTATTGTCCGACAGAGTAAAATGCACATTACCGGCGGTGTCCGGTCGCATCGTAAAGTAGGCGGCATCCACCTGCTGTTCAGAAAATCCGTTGAAGACCAGGCGATCCACCCCTTTCTGAAAACCGCTGATCGTATCGGAACCACCGCCACGCCCATTGGTAAAAGCAAAAATATCGACAGCTTTCATGCTCACACTGCCAGCCATCAGGGCATTGCCGGTTCCTGCAAACATAACTGTACCTGGCGCCCAATATCCGCTGAGGGTTGTATTCCCTGAACCTGCCTGCAGAACATTGCCTTCCCCATGGGATCTCAGGATATCTCCATCACCACCGCCGAATACAGTGCTGTTTCTGGTGACATCAATGACGTTCGATCCTGCACTGCCGGCAAAGAAAGTGCCGTTCGTGGCACCCTCAACCGTGATATTACCACTTCCACCCTGGATCGTATCCCTGCTGCCATTTCCGCCGTAGTAAGTCAGCGTGGCACCGCTCTGACCAAAAGCCAGCATAGTACCGGCATCACCTCCATACAGCTCTCCCTTGCTGCCGGAACCAAGCAGCACCAAGCCACTGCCAGAGCCACCGCCGGTATAAATGAGGCTGCCGGCCGTACCGAACATGGTGGAAGCTCCATCTGCACCGATAATGGTATTGCTTCCTCCCATACCGATAAATATCGGTGATGATTGGCCGTTTGCGACCAGAAACCGTGCACCTTCTCCGGATCCGATCACCGTATTGACACCTGCATATGCGACAACAGTATCGGAACCATTGCTCCAGAGGGTATTTTCCTGCCCTTTCATATTGACAGTTGAGCCGCCAAGGCCGGTCATCAGAAGATTATGATTGGCAGACGCCACAATCGAATCATGACCTTTTCCTCCGAAAATAGTGGTATAGCCTTCACCATCTTCAAAGAAAGTGGCACCTCTGCCGCCGATCAGGATATCTCCCTGACCGCTGGCATACAGATATCCGCCACCAGAACCACTGGCCAGCGTATCCGCACCTGCGCCACCGGTAATCGTGTTCTTTCCAGCACCACCCGCCAGATATTGCGATAAACTCGTATTCAATTTTACATAAACGGGTGCCGTTTCGTTTTTCAGCACCACACTGATTGATGATGGGGCCGTACCGCCGGCGGTAGGAAGAAACGCCAGATTGGTCAGTGCCGAAGACACATCTTCAGGCCGTCCAGACACAATATAGGTTTTGCCGTCAGCACTCAGATCTCCAGTGCCGAGATTGGCATAGGTTCCGCCAAAAGATGAATTCAGGCTGAACTGGGCCGTCACCTGCGTCGCGGTAGAATAACCGTACAGCGTGATGTCATTTGTAAAAGGATGAATACCGCTGGCTGTATAAACCTGCGTACCGCCGGCCCCGTCATTCTGGGCCAGCAATACCTGTCCTGCAAGGCTATCACTGCTAAATTTCAAATAGGCAGAGCTTGTTCCGGCAACAATTTTTACGACACCGGCTCGGCTGGTCTGTATGACGGATGCGCTGTTCACGTAACGCATGCTGGCGAGATCAATCGCATCATCCGCCTTGAACCCGCTGATGACCGTGTTTGACACGTCCACAGTCTGATCGAGAACAGCCAGGGTTCCGCTGCCGTTTCCTGTGAATGTCAGGCTGCCTCTCAGCCATCCCGCACTTCCCAACGATATTTTTCCAGTACCGCTGATAACGGCATTGGCGCCGATACTGTTCTGCCTGATCACCATCTGACCACCAGCAGTCAGGACTGTGCCACTGGCTACACCACCGCTATCAACAATCTGCTGTGCCGTATCACCCGCAACAACAGTGTTGGTGGCCAAGCCATACATGTATTGTCTGCCACCGGAGTTGATCTGCGTTCCGTCAGCAAGACCCGAGTACAAGATCGTTTGCGTACCCGCATCACCAATGACCGTGCCACTGACGCGGCCACCCCAATTGACGACCTGTGCGCCGCCATTGATCACTGTCAGGTCTGCAATACCACCCGATGCGACTGTCATGGCACCCGAACTGTTCAGAGAGGTGCTGGTAACGGCTCCATTCACAATAGCTGTATCGTACTGAATGGCAGAGAGGCTCCCGCTCTGACCAATCACAAGACCTGACGAACTCACACCCGATGAGATGCTGATAAGAGCCATTTTTATTCTCTTACTAAGTTTTATGTAGATAAGCAGTCACAGGAACCGGGTTCTTATCCGAACTGGCTCCGGCTGAGTGCGGAGACGCCGACGAGCGTGATCTGTGTATTATCCGTCAGCGTGAAGTGCATATTGCCGGACCCGTCCACGCTCTGTGTCGCATAGGACGCATCAGCCTGCGCACCGGAGAACCCGTTCAGCACCAGATGATCAACACCTGCCGTGAAACCGCTGATCGTGTCGGAGCCTCCACCTTGACTATTGGCAAAGGCAAAAATATCAACCGCACTCCCATTCGTGCTGCCGATCATCATATCATTGCCAGTCCCAGCGAACATCACAGTGCCATCAGCGCCGCCACCATTCAGCGTCGTGTTGCCGCCTGCCGCCTGCAACACATTCCCCGTCCCCGTCGCGGTCAGAACGTCCCCATTCCCTCCGCCAAACACAAGGCTGTGTCCGGCAACAGAGATCTGGTTCGAACCCGCAGTTCCACCAAAATACGTGCCGTTGATCCCGTTATTAACCATGATGCTGCCATTGCCGCCCTGGATCGTGTCGGCGCCGCCACCACCCGTGTAGAACAGTGTCGCTCCGCTCTGACCGAAGGCCAGAAGGCCGCCAGCCGCACTCCCGAACAGATTGGCCGTGCTGCCGGCGCCCGTCACGATAAAACCCCCGCCAGTCCCGGCCGCATAGGTCAGGTTGCCAGCCGTGCCGAACAGCGTCGAGGCGCCATCACCACCCAGAATGGTGCTGACACCACCCGCGCCAATGAACATCACACCCGAAGACCCGCCAGAGATCGTCGCGTTCGAGCCACCCGCACCAATCACCGTGTTCGCACCGGCAGAGACCGAAACGTCATCCGCGCCATAACTCCACAGAGAGTTACCGCGCGCCTTCAGATAGACGGTGGAACCACCAGTCCCCGTCATCACCAGATTGCCACCTGCCGCAGCGTTGATCGTATCGTGACCACGCCCCCCGAAGATCGTCGCCGCACCGGCACCATCATTGAATAATGTCGAGCCTCTGCCTCCAATCAGCAGATCGCCCTTGCCAACCGCCTGCAGCACACCACCACCAGAACCGCTGGCCAGAGTATCATTGCCGGAACCGCCGATAATCGTATCCGCTGCCGCACCACCGGCCAGATACTGGTTCAGCGCCGTGTTCAGCTTCAGCACGACCGGAGCCGTTTCGTTTTTAAGGATCACCCTCACGGAAGATGGAGCAGAACCGGTGGATGCAGGCTGAAACACAAGAGTCTGCAACGCTGACAATATATCCGATGCCGTTCCGGACACGCTGTAACTGCTGCCATCCGCGCTGACCGTGCCACTGCCGAGATTCGAGAAGCTACCCGCATAGCCAGACCCAAATCCGAACACAGTTGACAGGGTTCCACCGGATGATGTGCCGGTCAGGCTGACCTGCTTCATCAATTGGGCATACCCTGTCGGTGCCGGCTCTGGTGTCGGTGTCGGGGTAGGTTGAGCATCCGATACATAAAGGATCGTGCTGTTATCAGTATCCTGTCTTATCTGGATTGTCTGGCTGCTGGCAAAATTGAGCGTGTATGAAGAAGCATACGGATTTTCAATCAGCACCCTTGCCCCGGATTGTTTGACGCTGGTATTTTTGCTGTAAAGCAGCCATGCCAGATCAATCTTGTCATCGCTTTTAAATCCACTGATCACCACACCGGAAAGAGAGGTACGGTCATCCATAATCTTCAAAGTACCGCTGCCGACATCACTGAATGTCAGAGATCCGCTCAGTGTACCGCCACTGAAAACGGTGACGGTTCCTTGATCAGCAATCAGGTCATTGACCGCTATTCCTTCAACAAACTGCATACCGCCTGAGCTGATGGTCGTATTACTGACCACACTCCCCGACGAAACAAACTGATAGCCGGCAGAATGAAGAGTGACACCGGTCGCATAACCACCGGATGAAACAAACTGGATACCGGAATCGTTGACTATCGTGCCTATGGCAGAGCCACCGGATGAAACAACCTGATAACCAGAAGAATTAATGGTTGTCTTTTCTGCAATACCACCGGCAGAAATGTACTGCAGAGCAGCGGACATCAGTATCGTGCCGGTTGCGTATCCTCCCGACAGAACAGTCTGCAGACCGTATTGATTGACTGTCGTCCCACTGGCACTGCCAGAAGCGGAAACAATCTGCGTTCCACCCTGGCTTATGGTGGCACTGGCAGCGATCCCTCCCGACATGACCACCTGTGTTCCACCACCCAGAATTGTTGTCAGGCTGGCAATGCCGGAAGCAGAAATACTCTGTGTTGCACTGCGATAAATCGTGGCACTGATTGCAGTCCCGCCTGTGAGAATGGTCTCCTGACCACCAGAGTTGATGAATGAGCCGCTTGCAACACCACCGGAAGAAACAATCTGCATGCCATAGACTTCATCGCTGCCGGCAACACCACCGGAGAGTACAGTCTGCGTACCGCCAGACATAATCCATGTCGCGTTAAGGACACCGCCATCGGCAACAGTCTGACTGGCGCCAGAACTGACATAGACCTGAAATGTACTGCCACCGCCGACAACAGTCTGAAGGCCACCGGCGCTGATATTCACGCTATAGGCGACACCACCGCCGAGCACATCCTGACGGCCGCCGGACAAAATAGAAGCACCGTAATAATAGCCCCAGCCCCCGGAACTGCCGGACGTGGTGGAAACAGCGACCTGACGTCCATCATGACCACCGGATAAAACAGTCTGAAGGCCACCGGCCCCAATCGTCGTGGAAGCTGTCTCACCTCCGGCAGAGAGTATCTGCTCACCACCGGAATTGATCATTGCACTGACAGCATAACCCGCAGCAAAGACAATCTGCGTGCCACCCGATGAAATCAGAGCTGCGACTGCTGTGCCACCCGATGAAACCGCCTGGCTGCCACCGGCCAGAATCGTCGTACCACCCCCGCCAGACGTCTTCCCCACCAGGCCAGCGACTTCATCAATACTCCGCCATCCACCATCACTACCGCCAGCCAGAATGATCTGGGTACCGCCAGAGCTGATGGTTGCACCATACGCATTGCCACCGTTCACAACCTGGCTGCCACCGGCCAGAATCATCGCGCCACTCAGTGGATTATTGCCATTGGAAGACACGTTGGTATCCCACCGGATACCATCCCAGCCTCCGTTCCAGACAATCTCGGTTCCTCCGGAACTGATGATCGTGCCAAGCGCACTGCCAAATGTATTGGACAGGCTGATGGCTGAAGAAACCAGTCCAGACACCTCCAGAGCACCGCCGGCGCTGATCGTTGTGCCGGTGACACGACCACTGAAAACCAGCTGTGAGCCACCGGAATTCACCAGCGTCGCGGAAGCCGACGCACCATCCAGCACAAACTGCATGCCACCGTTTGCCAGCACAGTGCCTGTTGCGGTCGCCCCGGATGAGAGCAACTGGGACGCCGAAACCTGCAAAGAAAAATCATGAGCGGCTACCCCGCTCCCCAGAATCTGATACCCGCCGCTGCCGAACACTGTATCGCTGATGATTGCGCCGGAAGAAACAAACTGCCTTCCTCCCGCACTCACCACCGTACCGGATGCCGTGCCTCCTGAAAACACAACCTGTGTGCCACTGGAAACCAGGATTGTGTCTGTTGCCGTGGTGCCGACAGAGACAGCCTGAAAGGCCAGCGTATCAATCAAAATACCGCTTGTCTGTGCCCCGCTGACCAGAATCTGGATACCGTCAGTGCCGAAAACCGTGTCACTGACAACCGCGCCAGACACTAATATCTGCTTAGCGCCTGCACTCAGCGTCGTACGCTTGGCAACACCGCCAAAACCAACCACCTGCGTAGCATTTGCACCCGCCAGCATAGTGTCCTGTGCGGTTCCGCCGCTATAGACGACTTGCGTGCCCCCACCGCTGACAAGCGTATCACTGGCAAGGCCTCCATTTTCAATGTTCTGCGTTCCCCCACTATTGACAAGAGTTCCGCTGGCAGTGCCACCGCTCAGCACCTCCATGACTCCCGGCAGGTTCAGCGTGGTGCTGATGGCGGTACCGCTGACATTCATCAGGTCGCCTTGACTGCCCCCTGAAGACGTTCCGATCGTCAAGCCGCTTGAAATCGTTCCGGGAAAAACATTGATGGTGTCATTAATTGTTACACTTAATATTTCTGTTGCTCAAGGAACGAGTAGGGCAGTCGAACGGTACGGATTTTTTCCCTAATAAACTTTTTTGTGCAATGATTTTGTTGCTTTCTCGTTTTGATTAAAAGTTTTAATATCAAAACGTTATTCCAATATTGAAACAGAACACAAAAAAAGAGAGCTGACCTTCATCAGCTCTCTTTCCTTGTGGTCCAGCGATTTCACTCAGATCTTCATCCGAACTGGCTCCGGCTGAGTGCGGAGACACCGACGAGCGTGATCTGCGTGTTATCAGTCAGCGTAAAGTGCATGTTGCCGGCCCCGTCCACGCTCTGTGTCGCATAAGACGCATCCGCCTGCGCACCGGAGAACCCGTTCAGGATCAGACGATCAACCCCCGCCGTAAATCCGCTGATCGTGTCAGAGCCGCCAGCCTGGCCATTGGCAAACGCAAATGCATCCACGACAGAACTGTTCGTGCTGCCGATCATCAGCGCATTGCCAGTCCCCGCAAACATCTCTGTACCGTTTCCAGCAGCACCGGTCAGCGTCTGGTTCCCGGTTCCAGCCACCAGAACGTTGCCGCTCCCCGTCGAGGACAGAACATCCCCATTGCCACCACCCAGAACCGTCGCGTCTCCCGTGGCCAGGATCATGTTCGAACCGGCAGTGCCGCCAACATAAATACCGTTACTGCCGGAGCTGACAGAAACGCTTCCTGTGCCGCCGATAATCGTATCCGAAGAACCATGCCCTGTATAATCCAGCACAGCGCCACTCGCACCAAACGCCAGCAGACCGGGACCAGTGGTCGAACCAAACAGGTTGACCGTGCCACCAGTGCCGGCAACGACCAGATCCCTGCCACCATTGGCTGTATAGTCAACCGTGCCACCCGTACCAAACACCGTCGCGACACCATTACCACCGACAACAGTGCTGGCACCCGTTTTCTGGATGAAAGTTGTGACATTATTACTGCTGATCGTGGCATAAGTCGCGCCGCCAGCACCAACAATCGTGTTCGCGCCTGCCATCACTGACACCGTATCCGCGCCTTTACTCCATGCAACATTGCCGGCAGCAGACAGATTGACCTGACTGCCAGCACTCCCCGTCACGATTGTATCTCTGCCAGCAGACGCATTGATCGTATCACGGCCCTGACCGCCCCGGATCGTCGCCGCACCATCACCGTCATTGAACAGCGTGGCCCCGCTGCCGCCTATCAGAAGATCCCCACTGCCTCTTGCCTTCAGAACACCGCCGCCAGACCCGCTCTGAAGCGTGTCGGCACCCGTCCCGCCCATGATCGTGTCAGCCTGCGAGCCACCCACCAGATACTGGTTCAGCGTCGTATTCAGCTGCAACATCAGCGGCGCTGCCTCGTTTGACAGCACCAGCTTTACCGTCGTCGCAGAACCGCTACCGCCCGGCTGGAAGACAAGGTTGTGCAACGCCGTTGATACTTCGGTGGATGTACCCGTCACGCTGTAAGTCTTGCCATCCGTGCTGACTTCACCAGCACCAAGATTCGTATAGCTCCCGCTGTAAGCAGCATCAAAGCCAAAATCTGCCGTCATGCTGGAGGCCGTGCCAACAAGAGACACGCTCTGTGCCGGCAGAATACCGCCCGTTGCATATAGAACAGTGGAACCATTCGTACCCTGCTTTGCAAGGAAGACACGATTGCCCGGCCCGTCATTCGCAAAGTTCAGGCTGTAGCTGCCATTCCCCGTCACAACGCTGATATTGTTGCTGCCCTGTGTCACATAGCCCTGGCTGTCATAGCCCAGACTGCTCAGATCAACCTGATCGTCACTCTGGAAACCGCTGATCACAACACCAGAGACGACAGCGCCGTTGTCACCGATGACAAGCGTTCCGCTGCCAACGCCCGAGAAAGTCAGGGAACCACTGAGCACACCACCACTACTGACAGTGATTGTCCCGCTACCGGCAATCACGTCATTCACCGCAACACCGCCAGCCTGGATCAACTGCCCGCCACCGGAGGTCACAACCGTCCCGCTGGCAACGCCGCCGGACTGGATGCTTTGCAACGCACCGCTACCGGTCACGTGTGCATTATATGCCAGGCCGCTCAAGGTCTGAAGTGTTCCCAGCAACGAGGTACCACTCGCCACACCGCCCGCATCCACGAACTGGCTGCCGGAGCTGACCACAGTTCCAATCGCGATACCGCCCGAATACACACTCTCGCTTCCACCCGACACTACCGTCCCGGAGGCGATACCGCCGCTGCTGATCAATTCATTGCCGCCGATCAGCACCGTGCCGCTTGCCGTGCCGCCGCTCAGATACAAATCACCATTGGTAGTCATCCGGGTGCCCGATACCGATGCACCAGCCTGCACAAGCATCCTGCCATTGTTCAGCAGCGTGCCAAGCGCAGAGCCACCGGAAGAAACGATCAGGTCGCTGGCCTGATTCTCGATATCGACACCGGATACGCTGGCGCCGGAAGAAACAGTCAGGTTACCACCCGACAAAACGGCAGACTGCACCACACCGCCGCTCAGCAGGACCATATTACCGCCCAGACTGACCACCGTGCCGCTCGCGGCACCCCCAGACGAAACCGTCTGCATACCACCGGAATTGATCACAGTGGTGCTGGCAATACCACCGGCGGAAATAACTTGCGTCCCACCGCCTGATAAAACAATTCCCGTCGTTATGGCCCCGGAAGAAAGCGTTTGAGAGCCAGACCCCTGCACAGAAATGCCGCTCACAACCACGCCGCTCAGCAGAACCTGATTGCCGCCAGCGCTGAAAATGGTGTTACTGATGATGGCGCCAGAAGACACAAGCTGCATGCCACCAGAGCTCAATATCGTGCCCGAAGCCGTAGCACCGGAGAAAACAGTCTGCGTGCCACCAGACAGGAGGAGTGCCGAAAATGCGGAACCGCCAGCCTGAACAAACTGGTTCCCACCACTGCTGACAACGGTGCCACTCGCAATACCGCTATCGAAAACAGTCTGCTCACCGGCTGAGCTGATCTGCGCACTGACCGCACTGCCGGCAACAGACTGGCTGCCAGCACTGATCACCGTATTACTTGCAACGCCATCCAGCAGAATGATCTGGAAACCACCCAAAACCGTTCCACTGATGTCCAGACCGGCAGACTGAATAAACTGGCTGCCACCAGCACTCACCATGGTGCCCCTTGCTACACCGCCAGAAGAAACAAACTGCCGGCCACCAGATACCAGAACCGTACCCGTTGCTGTTGCACCCGAAGACAGGGTTTGAGTGGCCACAACCTGTATGGATGCACCGCTGATCGAGGCACCGCTTAGCAAAATCTGCTGGCCGCCTGTACTGAATATTGTGCCGCTGACAAAGGCACCACTATTCACATACTGAAGACCACCAGATGATAGCGTTGTAGAAAAGGCGGAGCCTCCTCCCATAATATTCTGCGAACCACCTGCACTGACCTGTCCGCCGCTGTCCAGCCCACCAGAAAAAATAAACTGTCTTCCTCCAGAGCTTATCTGCGTATTGCTCGCCACCCCACCAGCATAAACTGCCTGTCCCGCTCCCCCACTGATCTGCGTATTAAGTGTGGCGCCTCCTGAAGATACATACTGGCCGGCATCTGCGTTGAGATGAGTATCCTGTGCTACCCCCCCAGAATAAATATACTGCCCGCCAGATGTATAGGCCTGGGTATCAATAGCAGTACCACCCGAAGAAACGATTTGAGTACCACGAGAAGCAACCTGAGTTCTGCTGGCCACACCGCTTGAAAGCAGATATTGGTACCCACCACTGCTGATCGTAGCAGAGACAGAATATCCACCGGAACCAACGCTTTCCTGACCTCCCGAATTGATCACTGTACCGCTGGCTGTTCCACCTCCAGATACCACCACTAAACCGCTATTATTAACAGTGGTGTCAGTAATAATCCCCTGAACAGAGGCACTATCATACTGACCAGCCTGACCGATGATCAAACCGGTGCTTGTTACACCAGAAGAAACCACAACGTTAGACATTAATTTCCCTTTAATTGATATTTGTTGTTAAGCTTACTACTTCTTATAGATCAAAAAGTCAGAAAGATAACTTTTTAACATAAGACTAAAATTCTAACAGGGCATTCAATATGACAAATGAAGTTCTAAAAAAAACGCTGTAGCCAGAAACGGCTACAGCGTCTGATAGATCAAGCATCAATGATGCTTCCCTGCAGTAAAGTTCAGAGTCAAGTCAGATCTTCATCCGAACTGGCTCCGACTGAGTGCGGAGACGCCGACGAGCGTGATCTGCGTGTTATCCGTCAGCGTGAAGTGCATATTGCCGGACCCGTCCACGCTCTGCGTCGCGTAGGAAGCATCCGCCTGAGCACCGGAGAAACCGTTCAGCACCAGATGATCAACACCTGCCGTGAAACCGCTGATCGTGTCCGAGCCTCCGCCTTGACCATTGGCAAAGGCAAAAATATCAACCGCACTCCCATTCGTGCTGCCGATCATCATATCATTGCCGGTCCCCGTGAACATCACAGTACCATCAGCACCGCCACCATTCAGCGTCGTGTTGCCGCCTGCCGCCTGCAACACATTCCCCGTCCCCGTCGCGGTCAGAACGTCCCCATTCCCTCCGCCAAACACAAGGCTGTGTCCGGCAACAGAGATCTGGTTCGAACCCGCAGTTCCACCAAAATACGTGCCGTTGATCCCGTTATTCACCACGATGCTGCCATTGCCGCCCTGGATCGTGTCGGCGCCGCCGCCGCCCGTGTAGAACAGTGTCGCTCCGCTCTGACCAAAAGCCAGAAGGCCGCCAGCCGCACCCCCGAACAGATTGGCCGTGCTGCCGGCGCCCGTCACGATAAAGCCGCCGCCAGTTCCGGCCGCGTAGGTCAGATTGCCAGCCGTGCCGAACAGCGTCGAGGCGCCATCACCACCCAGAATGGTGCTGGCACCACCAGCGCCAATGAACATCATACCCGAAGACCCGCCAGAGATCGTCGCGTTCGAGCCACCCGCACCAATCACCGTGTTCGCACCGGCAACAACCGCAACATTATCCGCGCCATAGCTCCAAAGCGCGTTACCCTGACTGCCCAGATCTACGGTGGAACCGCCAGTCCCGGTTACAATCAGGTTGCTGCCCGCCGCAGCGTTGATCGTATCGTGACCACGCCCCCCGAAGATCGTCGCCGCACCGGCACCATCATTGAATAATGTCGAGCCTCTGCCTCCAATCAGCAGATCGCCCTTGCCAACCGCCTGCAGCACACCACCGCCAGAACCACTGACCAGAGTATCCGCACCAGAAGAACCGCCAATAATCGTGTCCGCCGCCGCACCACCCGCCAGATACTGGTTCAGCGTCGTGTTCACCTGCAATACAACCGGCGCTGTTTCGCTTTTCAGGATCACCTGAACAAAAGACGGCGCAGAACTGGAAGATGAAGGCTGGAACACAAGATTTTGAAAAGATCTGAATACGTCCTGTGTGGTGCCGGTGATCGTGTATGTGCTGCCATCCGCGCTGACCGTGCCACTGCCGAGATTCGAGTAAGTTCCTGTATAGGCCGTATTGAATCCGAATGAAGCCGTCATGGTTCCACTGGCGGAAGCACCACTCACACTGACCTGCTTCGGCAGTTGACTGTAGTCGGCCACATACAGAAGGGTACTGCCATCCGCATCCGCCTTCGCCAAAATTGCCGCCGCATTGTCAAAGGTCAGGGCATAGTGGCCATAGCTGTTGGCCACAGTCACCGTATTACCGGACTGCGTAACCGTGGTGTTGTTGCTGTACTGAAGCCAGTCCAGATCAATCTGGTCATCACTCTGGAACCCGCTGATGACTGCTCCGGAAATAACCGAACGGAAATCTGTAATCAGCAATGTTCCACTGCCGGCACTGCTGAAGGTCAGTGAGCCGCTCAAGCTCCCTCCCCTCAGAATAACCGCCGAACCATTTCCGGCAATGACATCATCCACCGCAACGCCGGCCACAGTTTGAATACCACCTGTACTGATGGTTGTGCCGCTGGCAACCCCGCCCGCGCTGATGATTTGGGTGGCATCAGAACTGACTATTGTACCTGTTGCAGTGCCGCCTGAAGAAAGGGTCTGGATTCCTGAAGCAGCCAGCATCGTGCTGACGACAGAGCCACCCGACAGAACAGCCTGCAAAGCACCAGAACTGATCACCGTCAGACTTGCAATGCCTCCACCTGACACAAACTGGGTTCCACCATCTGCAACCGTCGTGCTGACGACAGTTCCACCGGACAGAACTGTCTGTAGTCCGTTCGCACTAACCTGTGTCAGGTTGGCATTTCCACCAGAGGAAACAAACTGTGTTCCACCACTGAAAATTGTCGCGCTGGTCACGGACCCTGCAGACAGGATGGTCTGGGTACCTCCGCTGATGATTGCGCTTAAAGCGCTTCCTCCAGACAGGACGTTCTGGTTTGCATTATAATTGACCGCAGCCCCTACAAGCACCGCGCCATCATAGATGTTCTGGCTGCCGCCATACGTAATCAACACATTGCTGACAATGCCGCCGGAATAAACATTCTGAATGCCATTGACGGAAGCACTCATAGAACTGCCGCCTGCATAGACATTCTGGGTGCCGGCCACCAGAATGTTGGAAGCACTACCACCGGAAGAAATATTCTGGATACTGCCGCTGATCAGTCCCATATTGCTGGTATTGCCGCCAGAAAAAATATTCTGGATACCACTAACAGTTCCGCTAACTGCCATTCCACCCGACGAAATATTCTGGATGGCACCACTGTCGACAGCAACACCATCATCAAGGCCGCCATCATAAATCGTCTGGATTCCACCGCTTGCGATTTCCGTGCTGCTGGTTTCTCCACCAGATGACACGAACTGTGTTGCCCCCCGGCTGACCGTTACGTTAACGGCGCTGCCGGCTGCATAGACAGTTTGAACACCGCCGGATTTCAGCGCCGTATCACTGACCGTACCCCCGGATGAGATAATCTGGGTACCGCCATTGCTGACTGTCGCCCCACTATCCGTTCCACCTGCATAGACAGTCTCGGTACCACCGGTTCTGATGACTGTAGAAGTGGCCGTACCCCCATTACTGATTGTCAAGGCACCGCCTGTGCTGATCACAGTGCCGCTCGCATTCCCACCGTTCGAGACCACGATGAGACCAGCACTCTTGACGATGCTGCTGATAACGGTGCCCTCCACCGTAGCAGAATCATATTGTCCGCCAGGGATGCCCAGAACGAGATTTGTCGATGTTATGCCAGAAGCAATATCGATAACGGACATTTATTTACCCCGCCCAAGATATTAATATTAAATTAATAAAAATAATAATTTCATATTAACTAACATAGATGTTTTTACTATAACATTCAAGTCATGTATTAAGAAAGAAAATATACATATATACATTTGAAATTAATAAACTCTAAACCAGTGCTTTCCACAGGTTTAGGGTATGAGCCAGGATCGCTCCCATAAAAAAAGGGGAAACGGACTTCTTCCGTTTTCCCTCTGCTACCCACTAATCGTTTCAGGCTAGCCTTATCCGAACTGGCTCCGGCTGAGTGCGGTCACGCCCGTCAGCGTGATCTGCGTGTTATCCGTCAGCGTGAAATGCATGTTGCCGGACCCATCCACGCTCTGCGTCGCGTAGGAAGCATCCGCCTGAGCACCGGAGAACCCGTTCAGGATCAGGCGATCAACACCCGCCGTAAACCCGCTGATCGTGTCGGAGCCTCCACCTTGACCATTGGCAAAGGCAAAAATATCAACCGCACTCCCATTCGTGCTGCCGATCATCATATCATTGCCGGTCCCAGCGAACATCACAGTGCCATCAGCACCGCCCCCATTCAGCGTCGTGTTGCCGCCGCCGGCCTGCAACACATTCCCCGTCCCAGTCGCGGTCAGAACGTCTCCATTCCCACCACCGAACACAAGGCTGTGTCCGGCAACAGAGATCTGGTTCGAACCCGCAGTTCCACCAAAATACGTGCCGTTGATCCCGTTATTCACCACGATGCTGCCATTACCGCCCTGGATCGTGTCGGCACCGCCGCCACCCGTGTAGAACAGCGTCGCACCCTTCTGGCCGAAAGCCTGAAGACCACCAGCCGCACTCCCGAACAGATTGGCCGTGCTGCCGGCGCCCGTCACGATAAACCCGCCGCCAGTTCCGGCCGCGTAGGTCAGGTTGCCAGCCGTGCCGAACAGCGTCGAGGCACCATCGCCACCCAGAATGGTGCTGACACCGCCAGCGCCAATGAACATCACACCCGAAGACCCGCCAGAGATCGTCGCGTTCGAACCACCCGCACCAATCACCGTGTTCGCACCGGCAAAGACCGCGACATTATCAGCCCCATAGCTCCAAAGAGAATTGCCCTGACCGCTCAGTGTAACGGTCGAACCTCCCTGGCCTGTCAGGATCAGGTCATGACCGGCAGTCGCATGGATCGTATCATGACCACGGCCACCGAAGATCGTCGTGGAACCAGCACCATCATAGAACGTCGTCGAGCCTTTGCCACCGATCAGCAGATCACCGCTGCCAACAGCCTGCAGCACACCACCGCCGGAACCGCTGGCCAGAGTATCATGCCCAGCACCGCCAATGATCGTATCCGCCTTCGAGCCACCAGCAAGATACTGGTTCAGCGTCGTGTTCAGCTGCAATACAACCGGAGCCGCCTCGTTTGAAAGCACCAGCTTGACCGTTGTCGGAGAACTGCCACCGCTCGGCTGGAAGACAAGGTTGTGCAACGCCGTCGATACGTCGGTGGATGTACCCGTCACGCTGTAGGTCTTGCCATCCGTGCTGACTTCACCAGCACCAAGATTCGTATAGCTCCCGCTGTAACCGGCATCAAAGCCGAAAGCAGCCGTCATGCTGGAGGCCGTGCCAACAAGAGACACGCTCTGTGCCGGCAGAATACCGCCCGTTGCATAAAGCACAGTGGAACCATTCGCACCCTGCTTCGCAAGGAATATCCGATTGGACGGCCCGTCATTCGCAAAATTCAGGCTGTAGCTGCCATTCCCCGTCACAACGCTGATATTGTTGCTGCCCTGTGTCACATAGCCCTGGCTGTCATAGCCCAGACTGCTCAGATCAACCTGATCGTCACTCTGGAAACCGCTGATCACAACACCAGAGACGACAGCGCCGTTGTCACCGATGACAAGCGTTCCGCTGCCAACGCCCGAGAAAGTCAGGGAACCACTGAGCACACCACCACTACTGACAGTGATTGTCCCGCTACCGGCAATCACGTCATTCACCGCAACACCGCCAGCCTGGATCAACTGCCCGCCACCGGAGGTCACAACCGTCCCGCTGGCAACGCCGCCGGACTGGATGCTTTGCAACGCACCGCTACCGGTCACGTGTGCATTATATGCCAGGCCGCTCAAGGTCTGAAGTGTTCCCAGCAACGAGGTACCACTCGCCACACCGCCCGCATCCACGAACTGGCTGCCGGAGCTGACCACAGTTCCAATCGCGATACCGCCCGAATACACACTCTCGCTTCCACCCGACACTACCGTCCCGGAGGCGATACCGCCGCTGCTGATCAATTCATTGCCGCCGATCAGCACCGTGCCGCTTGCCGTGCCGCCGCTCAGATACAAATCACCATTGGTAGTCATCCGGGTGCCCGATACCGATGCACCAGCCTGCACAAGCATCCTGCCATTGTTCAGCAGCGTGCCAAGCGCAGAGCCACCGGAAGAAACGATCAGGTCGCTGGCCTGATTCTCGATATCGACACCGGATACGCTGGCGCCGGAAGAAACAGTCAGGTTACCACCCGACAAAACGGCAGACTGCACCACACCGCCGCTCAGCAGGACCATATTACCGCCCAGACTGACCACCGTGCCGCTCGCGGCACCCCCAGACGAAACGGTCTGAACACCGCCGGAACTGACAACAGTGCTGATCGCGGTGCCGCCAGACAACACAAGCTGCGTGCCATCAGAGGTGAGGATTGTTCCAGTCGCTGTCGCGCCAAAGGAAACAGTCTGCGACGCAGCCACCTGAATGGAAGTTCCGGTCGTGGACGCACCGCTCAGAAGAACCTGTTGACCACCAGCACTGAACACAGTCCCGCTGACGATACCACCTGCCGACACAAACTGCGTGCCGCCAGAGACGAGCGTCACATTTGTTGCGCTGCCACCGGACAAAACATTCTGCTTACCGCCAGAACTGACCACCGTGCCGCTCGCAACACCGCTAGATTCAACAACCTGCACACCACCAGAACTGACCATCGTGCCGCTCGCCACACCACCGGACACAACAGCCTGCTGACCACCAGAACTGACCACCGTGCCGCTCGCGACACCACCGGACACAGCATACTGCCAACCGCCAGAGCTGAGCAGCGTGCCGCTCGCGGCAGCGCCAGACGACACAAGCTGCGTGCCGCCAGAACTGACCACCGTGCTGATCGCAGTGCCGCCAGACGATACAAACTGCTCACCGCCAGAAGCGAGGATCGTTCCCGTCGCTGTCGCGCCAGACGAAACAGTCTGCGATGCAGCAACCTGAATGGATGTCCCGGTCGTGGACGCACCACTCAGCAGAACCTGTTGACCACCAGCACTGAACACAGTCCCGCTGACGATGCCGCCGCCCGATACAAACTGCGTGCCGCCAGAAAGGAGCGTCGCATTGGTCGCGCTGCCACCGGACAAAATATTCTGCTTACCGCCGGAACTGACAATCGCGCTGATCGCACTACCGCTAGCGTAAATAACCGCAGAGCCGCCAGCACTGACAACAGTGCCGCTCGCGATACCGCCAGAAGATACAAGCTGCTGACCACCAGAACTGACAATCGCGCTGATCGCACTGCCAGACATAATATACTGCTGACCGCCAGAACCAACCGTCGTGCCTCTTGCGATACCACCGTAAACTACTTCTATCCCCGCGCTAAGAACGGTTCCAGTCGCATACCGCCAGAGATAATCAGCTGCCTAGTGAAATTTGGTCCCGGAGTCAGTGTCGTCGATACAGCAGAACCACCACTGGAAATTATGATATCGACTCTGCCATTCTGTCCATGAGCCGAAGTATTACTGATAGTCCCCAGAACATCCACCGTCGCACTGCCAGGGTCTCCGTTCACATTCAGCCCGGTGGAAGTAACACCCGCAGCAACAGTAATGTCAGCCATTGGAAATCCTTGATTTAGAATAAAAACCGTCGACACAGACTGAAGTCTTTGGAAACTTTATTGACTCATGTGATCCCCAAAATGTTACGTATTTTGTAACATTTTTAATGTTATGGAACGCGCGAATCTCAAAACTGCTATCTCACTCTAGGAAAATAGACACAATGGTTGATTTCGGCCAGTTTTTTTCAATTTCAGATAATTTATAACAAAAAAACATTAATTTATATCTGAAATGAACTGTCCTTCAGATCGGTTGGCTCACAATTACGCTCTTCATGTCTCGATTATGGGGGAGAACATGCGCAAGGTGACAGTTTCTATCCCGGGCAGAGCCACGGACGCAGGCCTCGGTAACCCGTCAAAACAATAAAACCCTGCCGAAAACCGGCAGGGTTTTATCTTAAGTCAGCCAAGGAGGCTGGGTATTTCCAACGCCCCTTTCTGTATTGGCGATTGCTCCGGTCAACACCTCATCCAAACTGGCTTCGGCTGAGCAGGATATTCGGTCAGGAGACGTTTACATCATGCCCAAAGGCTCTCCGCGCACATGTTCCCCGTACGGGCGCACCATCTGCACGGTAATATGGCGCGTCGGAAGGCGGCAGGGGCGCACGGCCGCGAATACGGTCGGCGATTTTTTCCGCCATCATGATCGTCGGAGCATTCAGATTGCCGGTCGTGATCAGCGGCATGATCGAAGCATCAACCACGCGCAGCCCCTCCAGCCCATGCACGCGGCCCTCCGCATCCACCACCGCCGCATCATCCGTGCCCATTTTGCAGGAACAGGACGGATGATACGCCGTCTCCGCATGGCTGCGCACGAAGGCGTCCAGATCGGCATCGCTCGTCAACTCCACACCCGGGCTGAGTTCGCGGCCACGATATTGATCCAGCGCAGGCTGGGCCATGATCTCCCGCGTGATGCGGATGGCAGCGCGGAATTCGCGCCAGTCCTGCTCATGCGACATGTAGTTGAACAGGATGC
This sequence comes from Granulibacter bethesdensis CGDNIH1, assembly GCF_000014285.2. Lineage (NCBI taxonomy): Bacteria > Pseudomonadati > Pseudomonadota > Alphaproteobacteria > Acetobacterales > Acetobacteraceae > Granulibacter > Granulibacter bethesdensis. The sequence goes on from NC_008343.2 coordinate 1,805,456, forward strand.
TCGGATAGACTTCCGGATCGCGCGATACGATCTGCACACGGCCGCGGCTGGGCGAGCGCATTGAGCCGACATGAGCCTGAAACCCGTGCATCTGCACCGCATTGGTGCCGTTATAGCTGATCGCGACCGGCAGAAAGTGATACTGGATGTTCGGCCACGCGAAATCATCATGCGAGCGGATGAAGCCGCCTGCCTCGAAATGATTGCTTGCGCCGAGGCCCTTGCCGAGAAACATCCACTCCGCGCCGATCTTCGGCTGATTCCACCACAGCAGCGCAGGATAGAGTGAGACAGGCTCCAGACACTCATACTGCATGTACATCTCCAGATGATCCTGAAGATTGCTGCCGACACCTTCCATAATCTGCACCGGTGCAATATCGAGCGCCTTCAGCACGGAAGCCGGACCAACACCCGAGCGTTGCAAAATCGCCGGAGACGCAATCGCGCCGCCACACAGCAGAACCTCCTGCCTTGCATAAGCGATTTTGCTTTCTCCGCCATGCAGGAACGCTACCCCGATGGCGCGCTTGCCTGCGAACAGGATGCGGTCGGTCAACGCATGGGTCAGGATGGTCAGATTCTTCCGCTTCCGCGCCTGATCCAGATAACCCCGCGCCGTGGAGGCACGGCGGCCCTGTTTCGTGACCGTGCGATCCATCGGTCCGAAACCTTCCTGCTGATAGCCGTTCAGATCATCAGTGCGCGGATAGCCCGCCTGCACGCCGGCTTCCACCATTGCCTCGAACAGCGGGTTTGCTCCGCCGCCCGGTCTGCCGAGCTTCGATGTGATGACGGATACCGGGCCATCGCCGCCATGATAGTCATTGGGGCCGATATCCCGCGTCTCGGCCTTGCGGAAATAGGGCAGGCAATGAGCGTAGCTCCATTCCTCCAGCCCGTCCCGTTCCGCCCAGCCATCGTAATCCATCGCGTTGCCGCGAATATAGCACATGCCGTTGATCAGTGAGGAACCACCCAGTCCCTTGCCACGCCCGCATTCCATGCGGCGGTTATTCATGAACGGCTCCGGCTCCGTCTCGAACGCCCAGTTATAGCGGCGCCCCTGCAGCGGATAGGCCAGCGCCGCCGGCATCTGGGTACGGAAGTCGAAGCGGTAATCCGGGCCGCCTGCCTCCAGCAGCAGAACGCGCGTTCCGGCATCCTCGGTCAGGCGGGTGGCCAGCACATTGCCCGCCGAGCCTGCGCCGATCACGATGTAATCGTATTCCTGCAAATTGCTCATCGCGCTGTCCTGCCCTTTTCAAAAAACAGACTGGAAACCGCCGAGTTCAACCAGCACCGATTTGATGCGGGTATAATGGCCCAGCGTCATCAGCCCGTTCTCCCGCCCGACGCCGGATTGTTTATAACCGCCGACCGGCATCTCGGCCGGGGAGCCGCCCCATGTGTTGATCCAGCAGATGCCCGCCTCCAGCCGGTGAATGACGCGATGCGCCCGGCTGAGCGATTCCGTCACCACACCGGCCGCCAGACCGTATTCGGTGGCGTTGGCGCGGGTAATCACCTCCTCCTCATCGCGGAAAGACAGCAGGCTCAGCACCGGGCCGAAAATCTCCTCCCGCACGATGGACATGTCGTCCCGGCAATCTCCGAACACGGTGGGCAACACGTAGGCCCCGCGGGAGAATTCCGCCTCCTGCGGGGCTCCTCCCCCCGCCAGCAGGGTTGCGCCTTCCGCTACACCACGCGCAATGCAGGACAGCACCTTGTCACGATGCGGGAAGCTCGCCAGCGGGCCGAACACCGTTGCCGGGTCTTCCGGATGGCCAGGACGGATCTTTGCGACGCGTGCCAGCAACTTCTCCCGGAAGGCGGCCAACACGCTCTCCTGCACGAAAACGCGGGTGCCGTTGGTGCAGACCTGACCGGAAGAATAGAAATTCGCCATCACCGCAATATCGGCGGCCCGGTCCAGATCGGCATCCTCGAACACCAGCAGCGGGGATTTGCCGCCCAGCTCCATCGTCACTTCCTTGAGCGAAGACGATCCGGCCAGCGCCATGACCTTCTTTCCAGTCTCCACCCCGCCAGTGAAGGAGATTTTCTCGATCACCGGATGCGCCGTCAGCATCGCCCCGACATCACCGCGGCCCTGCACCACGTTGAACACGCCATCCGGCAGCCCGGCCTCGGTATAGATTTTCGCCAGTTCGATCACCGTCAACGGCGTGACCTCGCTGGGCTTGAAGATCATCGCATTGCCCGCCGCCAGGGCCGGAGCCGATTTCCACAGCGCGATCTGCACCGGGTAGTTCCATGCTCCGATCCCGGCCACCACGCCCAGCGGCTCCCGCCTTGTGTAAGCAAATTGGGTCGCGTTGAGCGGTATCTGCTCACCCTCGATCGCCTGTGCCAGCCCGGCGTAATATTCCAGCACATCCGCACCGGTCATGATGTCCACGGTGCTGGTTTCGCTGAATGGCTTGCCGGTATCTTTCGTTTCCAGCAATGCGAGCACGTCGTTTCGCGCACGCAGAATATCGACCGCCCGGCGCAGGATGCGCCCGCGCTCGATTCCCGTCATCGCCGCCCAGATGCGCTGTCCTTCCTGCGCACTGGCCACGGCGCGGGCAATGTCTGCTTCACGCGCGGCGGCGATGTGGGCCAGAATGCTGCCATCTGCCGGATTGACCGAGCTAAAAACCTCCCCCGTACCAGCCTCAACCTGGCCATGAATATACAATCCCGGCGTCAGGGAATCGGGAACATGAGCTTCCTGTAACGCAACCGGAGATAGGGAAGGAGAGGGAGTGGTCATGATCGGGATATCCTTGCACGCGTCTCAGCCGAGGTTGAAGCTTTGATTCTACAAGACTATTTACTTTAATTTGAACGTCCATTCAATAAAAATGCGCTCTTTTTCCCGATCCCAAATCAAAAGTAGGTTTGATTTATTGGTTATGAAATTTTAAGTTGACATAGAGGCTTCCTCCATGAAAAAAACAGTCATCTGATCAAGAATTAAATAGAACTACAGTTAAGATCGGATGGCTGAATTTGATCCTATACGTCTATTACTAGTACGCCTAATAATGACTCTGGGTTAATCACAGTCAAAATACTATTGCTATGTTAATGACTACAATGACGTATGGTGTGTCGGCATCTGAAGGCTGCCCAGGCATCCGGTTAGATGTTAAGCTCAAGATTATGGGCGTGACACACCATACTCTGTTTATCTGGCACCATCCTATTCTGGCATTCCATACACATTTTGTCACAAACGGGTGGTAAGTTTTTGATCTATATAATCAAAAGCCACATGAATATTTTCCTCATTAACTTTCCCGGCAAGAGTGGCCCGCAGCCATAATCCGTCAATCAGCGCCGCCAGTCCCAGTGCGGAATGATGCGCCTGCTCCATCGTCTGCACGCGCAGGAACTGGGTCCGCAACACACGATGGAGATACCATGCATTGATCTGCTGCAACCGCCGCAGATGCGGCTGATGCATGGAGGATGACCAGAAAGCCAGCCATGCCTTGGCCGCGGCGGTACTGGTCTGTGTGCCGTCAAAATTACCCTCGACAATGGCACGGAGAAGGGTACGCGGCGTATCATCCACAGCCGCTTTTCGTCTGGCCCGCATGGCTGCGAACAGATCCGCCAGAATCTGGCGCATCGCCGCCTCCAGCAAGGCTTCCTTGTCCTGAAAATAATGGGCGATGATGCCGGTCGAAACCCCTGCGATCCGGGCTATCCTGGCCACGGTCGTATCACTCAGACCCACCTCATCAATTGATTGCAGCGTGGCGCGGATCAGCTGGGCGCGACGGATTGGTTGCATGCCCACTTTAGGCATTATGTCCCTCTCCTGCTGCTCCCGCGCATGGGAACCATCCCATCACTGCGGGCCCATCACTGCGGGCGGTGCCGCTGGGCCATCAGAGCCTGCATGCCGTTGCGCATCAATCCTTTCTGACCCAGCTTGCTGAACTGCTTCATCATCTGACTCATATCATCGAACTGCTTCAGCAGACGGTTAACATCCTGTACCTGCACGCCAGCCCCGGCCGCAATGCGCTTTTTGCGGCTGGCTTTGATGATGTCAGGGCTGCGACGCTCCTTCACCGTCATGGAGCTGATGATCGCTGCCTGACGCTTCAGGATGGACGTATCAATATTGGCGTTCTCAATCTGCTGCTTGAATTTCCCCAGACCCGGCAACATCCCCATAATGGAGGAAAGGCTGCCCATCCGGGAAATCTGTTTCAGCTGTTTGGCGTAATCTTCCAGCGTGAAGCGCCCCTTGAGCATCTTCATCGCCATTTCCTCGGCCTCGGCCTCGTCGATGGTCTCGGCGGCCTTTTCGACCAGTCCGGCGACGTCGCCCAGGCCCAGAATACGGCCCGCCACACGCTCCGGATGGAAATCCTCCAGCGCATCCAGCTTCTCGCCAGAGCCGGTCAGCTTGATCGGTGCGCCGGTTACCGCCCGCATGGACAGGGCGGCACCGCCACGCGCATCGCCATCCATCCGCGTCATGACGATACCGGTCACGCCCACCGCCTCATTGAAGGCACGGGCCGTGTTGACCGCGTCCTGACCGGTCATGGCATCGACCACCAGCAGGGTTTCCGACGGGTTGGTCTCGGCGCGGATCGCCTTGACCTCCTCCATCAGCTCCTCGTCGATGGCGAGGCGGCCGGCGGTGTCGAGGATCACGATGTCATAGACCTCGCGCCGTCCTGTCTCCATGGCGCGGCGGGCGATCTCCACCGGGGTCTGGCCCTGGATGATCGGCAGGGAGGCAACCCCGGCCTGCTCCGCAAGCTGCTGCAACTGAAGCTGGGCTGCCGGACGCTGGGTATCCAGGCTGGCCAGCAACACGCGCCGCCGTTCCTTTTTCGCCAGACGCAGCGCCAGCTTGCCGCTGGTGGTGGTCTTGCCAGAGCCTTGCAAACCAACCATCAGCACCGGCACGGGCGCCACAGCATTCAGGTTCAGCGGCACTGCCCCGGCACCACCCAGCTGTTCGATCAGCGCATCATGTACGATCTTCATCACCTGCTGACCAGGTGCCACGCTGTCGATGACTTCCGCGCCTGCCGCACGCTCCCTGACCGAGGCGATGAAGTCTTTCACCACCGGCAGTGCGACGTCGGCATCCAGCATGGCCAGCCGCACTTCGCGCAGTGCCTCCGCCACATCGGCTTCGTTCAGCGCGCCACGACCACGCAGCTTGTCGAAAACGCCGGTGAGCTTGCCCGAAAGTGTGTCGAACATAACGCAAACCCTTGATCCATCAGAAGGATGGGGTGTGCGGCCCGGGAAGGCAGAATGTCAAGCACGTTCACCCCCCGGCGAGGATACAGGCTGAACCACAAGACAAACGCAACATCACCTTTAAAAAAATTTCCCCTATTTAAATAAACACATCAGTTATATATAATTAATCAATAGCTTAAATGTTGACAAAGTCAAAATATTCCATAAAATTAACTATCATTTTAATTTTGAAATTTCTAATAGACAGCCATTCATTTTTAAAAGTTTAAAATTATGCTGGCATGGATCGGATCGGATCTGTCCAATAATAACTGGAACACAGGCAAAAACTGGCAAGGAGGCAGCCCTCCCTGCTCTTATCAAAGTGCTGCATTTCAGAATGGAGCCACCGTTTTTCTCTCGAATAACCATAATATCGAAGGTCTTTTGATCTCCGGGACTGTTATGATGACTTCTGACGGGCATACTCTTTACAATGACAATGCCCGGCTGACATTGGAAGGCGGATCAGTTCTGGTGCTGGATAACGTCCATCTGGTCACACAGACGACAACCATTTCCTCCGGTCAGGCCACCATCCGGCTTCAGGGTGCCCAACTGGAAATTGAGTGTGGCAGCTATATGCCGGCCACGCTGGATTTTCAGGATCGCCATAATGCGGATGGCAGCGTTTCCGGCAGTACGGTGATGATCAGTTACGACGGCGCGAAAGCGAATATGTTCGCGTCGATCACCAACCTGACCACCCGTGATGCCATCATGTTGACCAACGCGTCCACACACGGCTCCCGGATCTATCTTCAAGCCAACGGGGATGGAAGCTACTCCCTGATAGAGCAAGTGCCGGAATGGGGTGGACAGACCTCCATCCTGTGCAGGCACGTGACACTCGCCGCAGGGCTGACCGCCAGTGATTTCACCTCTCTCAACCAGAACGGGATACTGGCGCTGGTCTGCTTCCTGGGCGGCAGCATGATCAGCACACCGGAAGGCGAAAAACCGGTCGAAACCATCTGCCCGGGCCACACCATTCTCGCTTTCGAAAACAGCCAGTCTGTTGCACGGAAAGTCATCTGGTCAGGCGTTGCAACCGCACATGTGAATCAGGATCTGCCCGCTGACCAGGCCGGATATCCGGTGCGGATCAGAAAAGACGCTGTCAGCGATCATGTGCCGTATAAGGATATGCTGATCACACCCGATCACTGCCTGTATCTGGACGGTTATTTCATCCCGGCCCGCCTGCTGGTGAACGGACGTACGATTTTTTATGATCGTTCTTTTACATCCTATCAATGTTATCATATCGAAACAGAAAAACATGCGATCATCACCGCAGACGGGGTTCTGACAGAAACCTATCTGGATACCGGCAATCGCAGACAGTTCAGCCCCCTCAGCACAGAGCAGACCAGCGGGAACGTCACCTTGTTCGGAGGCCGGAAATCGAACTGGGCCGAGGATGCCGCTGCAAAACTGGCCGTGACACCCGATCTCGTGGAGCCGGTGTTCCGCCGTATTGAGGCCCGCGCCAACGAATTTGCTCCGCCGGCCCGCCCCTCTACGACCACAGAGCGGCAGTTGCAGATCAAGACACAAGATGGCCAGATGCTCCGCCAGGTAAGGGAAATCAATGGCAGGGTGCTGTTTATGGTTCCTGCCGGGGTGAATGCCGTGCGTATTCTCTCCAACGCCTCCCGTCCCTGTGACGTAACGGGGCCATTTCTGGATGATCGCCGCAACCTGGGTGTGTTGATCGGCGAAGCAGTCCTGTATGATTCAGGGATGACCCACACCCTGAACGCCCATCTGGAGCACGAAGGGCTGGAGGGATGGCATAATCCCCCTCCCTATGAGGCCTCTACCGGGGCATGCTCCGGCCAACGCTGGACCAACGGCAATGCGCTGCTGCCGCTTGGGAAACGTCAGGATGGGGCGATTGGTCTGTTATCATTACAGGTGCTGGCCGGAGGCCCCTATATCATCGCAACACCGGCTGATGAAGACAGGCTAATCAATATTACCGGAACAGCCTGACCACGCAGAGATCAGGACGGTCAGGAAGCGACCATACGCGCTACTGGCCATGTGATACTGGCCATGTGAAATCCGGAATCGCCTGAGGGGCGGCCAGCAGATGCTCGGCCGCCCGTGCGGCCCTTTCGTATTCTATCTCCTCGGCTGATCGCGTGTCATACCAGGCCCATTGCGCCATGCGATAACGGGCCGCCTCCGCCAGTTCGGCATCCTCATGACTGCGCCAGAGCTGCATCAGTCGGTCTGCTTCCTGATGGTTGCCACCGGCACGGGCGATCTCCCCCGCCACGACATCCTGCGCGAAGGCATCGTCCGGAGCCAGTGCTCTGGCCCGATCGAGCGCGGCCGAGGCCGCTTTCAGCCAGCATTTCGTACAAAGACCACGCGCCAGTTCCAGCCAGAAAACCGGACTTTTCCGCCGCCCCTGCCGGAAAGCCCGACGAAAAGCCGCACGGTCAAATCGGCCCAGCACGAGATTCATCGCCAGCATCGGCAGCACCCTCGCCTGCTGAAGCGCGCGGAACATGTGATGCCCGCAGAACCGCAATGGCAGCGGGGTCAGGTCATGATACATCAGGATGGCCCGCACATGCGGCCGGTCCTCGCTATCCGGGTCGTAAATAATAGTACCGCGCTGCAACCGACCGATCAGCCGCATCCGGTCCTGACGAAAAGCAATCCCTTCCGCCTCCCGCCGCCAACGCCAGTCCTGCGGCATCAGCGCCGGATCAATGGAGAATTGGGGGGCCACCGCCACCAGATCATCCAGCGCCAGACTTTCCGCGAAATTGATGGCCGCATAGCCGCCCATGCTGCCGCCATATCCGACCCGGCGTCGCCCCTTCGTTTCTGCCAGCACGGCGTCGATCAGTTCAGTCATCTCATCCTGCTGATACCAGTCATTGGCAGCCGGTTTAATGGCGATGACATCCAGCCCGCGATGCGTAAAGAAAGTCTCTCCGGTGACGGGGGCCTCCATATCCGGCTGTGGCAACCAGGTTTCGAAAAACACAACGACCGGCCCATCCGGTACCAGCGCCTCCGCATCGGCAGACAGAAAACGGGCCAGATAATGCGCACCGCGGAAAATCTCCCGGGCACTCCGATCCAATGAGGAAGCAGAAGAAGGCTGTGTCATACGGCGATCATTGCCAAAGCCCCGATCCGGCGCAAGGCATGGCGCAAAGGATAGACACAAGTTATCCCCTCAACGCAGAACGCCCCCGGAAGAAAATCTTCCAGGGGCGTTACGCATCCATCACATCACGTCGAACCGGATGGCTCAGCGCGGCGCGAGCACCATAACCATCTGCCGGTTTTCCATTTTCGGCATCTGCTCGACCTTGGTTTCCGCGTCCAGCTCCTCACGGATACGCTGGAGCACGCGGGCACCGAGTTCCTGATGCGCCATTTCGCGACCGCGGAACCGAAGCGTCACCTTCACCTTGTCGCCTTCCGAGATAAAGCTGCGCATCGCCCGCATCTTCACCTGGTAGTCGTTTTCATCGATGTTGGGACGGACCTTGATTTCCTTGATCTCGATGACTTTCTGGCGCTTGCGGGCCTCGTTTTTCTTTTTCTGCTGTTCATATTTGAACTTGCCGTAGTCGAGGATCTTGACGACCGGCGGCTCGGCGTTCGGACTGATTTCCAGCAGATCGAGACCAACAGCATAGGCGCGGATCAGCGCGTCACGCGCGCTCATCACACCTTGCATCTCTCCATCCTGATCGATGAGGCGGACCTGCGGAACGCGGATTTCCTCATTTACACGGGGCCCGTCGCGATTAGGCGGTGCGGGCAAGGGCGGCCTGGCTATGGATCTCTCCTGTATCTGTTATCACGAATGCCCCGCCGCCATGGCTGCCTGGAAAGCGACCGAAAGCAGACGGGATTTTGCAATGGCTCTATTTGCCCCTCAACCCGCCGATGATCAAGGGCAAAGACGGGAATGACTGCCCAGCCCCTGCATCAGGACGACGATACTGCTTCCCTGACCTGGTCTTACTGCCGCAGATCGGGCGGCGTCGCCTCCGTAGCGAGGGCTGAGATTGCCTCGTCCAGCGCCATCACCTGCTGCTCCTGAGAACCGAGACGACGCAGCGCCACCTGACGCTGTTCGGCTTCACGCCGTCCCACCACCAGAATCACCGGCACATGGGCCAGGCTGTGTTCACGAATCTTGGCATTGATCTTCTCGTTGCGCAGATCGGCCTCGGCCCAGGTGACGCCGGCGCGTTTCAGGGCCGTCACCACCTCCATCGCATACGCGTTCGCGTCGGAGACGATCGGTGCCACCACCACCGGCACCGGTGCCAGCCAAAGAGGGAAGCGGCCCGCATATTGCTCGATCAGAATGCCGATGAAACGCTCGAAACTGCCCAGAATGGCCCGGTGCAGCATCACGGGGCGGCGGCGGGCGCCATCCTCGGCCACATATTCCGCGTTCAGACGCTCCGGCAGCACGTAATCCACCTGCAACGTGCCGCACTGCCAGTCCCGCCCGATGGCATCGCGCAGTACGAATTCCAGCTTCGGGCCATAGAACGCCCCCTCGCCCGGGTTCAGTTCGTATTCCACCCCGGCCAGACGGCAGGCTTCACGCAACTCGTGCTCGGCACGATCCCAGTCTTCATCCTTACCGGCGCGGCTCTCGGGACGATCGGCGAACTTCACGCGGAAACTGTCGAAGCCGAGGTCACGGTACACCGAGGCCAGCATCGCCACGAAATCCGCGGTTTCCTTGGCAATCTGCTCCGGCATGCAGAAAATATGCGCGTCGTCCTGTGTGAAGGAACGCACCCGCATGATCCCGTGCAGCGCACCGGACGGTTCGTAACGATGGCAGGCCCCGAATTCCGCCATCCGCAATGGCAGTTCCTTATAGCTGCGCAGACCGTGACGGAAAATCTGCACATGGCACGGGCAGTTCATCGGCTTCAGGGCGAGGGTCTTTTCCTCATCCTCTACGGTGGCGATGAACATATGCTCCCGGTATTTGTCCCAGTGGCCCGAGTCTTCCCACAGGCTGCGATCAACCAGTTGCGGCGTGCGGACTTCCTCATACCCCGCCTCGATCTGACGGCGGCGCATATAGTTTTCCAGCGCCCGATAAAGCCGCCAGCCTTTCTTGTGCCAGAAGATGGAGCCGACGGCCTCTTCCTGGATATGGAACAGATCCATCTCCTTACCCAGCCGGCGATGGTCGCGACGTTCGGCTTCCTCCAGTTGATGCAGATAGGCATCCAGCTCCTTCTGATCGCGCCATGCGGTGCCGTAGATGCGGCTGAGCATCGCGTTGCGGTGATCGCCACGCCAGTACGCACCCGCCACCTTCATCAGACGGAAAGCCGGACCGATATCCCCGGTGCTGCGCATATGCGGGCCACGACACAGATCCAGCCACTCGCCCTGACGATACACCGTGATCGTCTCGGTATCCGGCAGATCCTGAATCAATTGGGCCTTGTATTTTTCACCCTTGTCCTGAAAGAAACGGATCGCATCCTGACGGTCCCACACCTCGCGTTCAAACGGAGCGTTGCGGGCGATGATCTCCCGCATTTTCGCTTCGATCGCAGGCAGGTCTTCCGGCGTGAACGGCTCGTTGCGGGCGAAATCGTAGTAGAAACCGTTCTCGATCGACGGGCCGATGGTTACCTGCGTGCCGGGGAACAGCTCCTGCACCGCCTCCGCCAGCACATGGGCGGCATCGTGGCGGATCATCTCCAGCGCGGCCTCGTCCTTACGAGTGACGAACACCACCTGCGCATCAGCCGCGATGGCGCGGGACAGGTCCATCATCCGGCCGTCCACCTTCATTGCCAGAGCCGCGCGCGCCAGACCGGGACCGATATCGGCCGCGATCGTAGTGCCCGTCACCGGCGCATCATAGTGGCGCACGGAGCCGTCGGGCAGGGTGATCGCTGGCATGATATACGGTATCCTGATGATAAAAAGTGAAGGCGCTGCACCTAAACGCAGCCGAACCGATTGTCCACCGCCATGGGGTCAGACCTGCCCTCCTTCTCCCCCTCCCCTCATCTTTTCCTTTGACAGCAATGCGGGAGAAAGGGAGCAAGACAGCACCGGGAAAGCATGATTATCCTCAGCCTGTGAGGGTCGTATCTGCTGCCTTTTCTTTCCCTCAGCCGCCCCGAAAACACCCGGATCAACCGGGATACCATCCATCATAAGGGTTTCCTCCCCCATGTCGTACCCTGTGTCTCACCATCATACTCGACCGCCTTATATCCGGGCTGCCGCTGCCGGGCTGTTGCTTGCGGCTGCTTTCTCCCTGTCTTCCACCGGCCCCGCCATAGCGGAGGATGGAGCCTCCACGCCGGAGCAGATCGTGAATGTCATGAATACCATGTGGGGCAAGCAGACCCCCGGCCAACGGGCCAATCATGCCAAGGGCCTGCTGGCGGAAGGCACGTTCACCCCCAGCCCTGATGCGAAAAAGCTCAGCCGGGCAGGCATTTTCGCCGGCAAGACCATTCCCGTCACCGTACGCTTCTCAGACGCCACCGGCCTGCCTCATATCGCCGACGTCTCGCCGAATGCCAATCCGCACGGCATGGCCATCCGATTTCACGACAAGGGTCATACAGATGTCGATGTGATCACCAATTCCCTGCCCTTTTTCCCGGTCCGCACGCCGGAAGAATTTCTTCAATTGCTGACCGCGATTTCGAAGAGCAAGGATGCACCTCATCCGACCCCGGCCGAGCAGTTCATCGCCACCCACCCCACCGTGGCCGGAGCAGTCGGCGCCCTCAAAACCCCGTCCAGCTTTGCGAGGGAAACATACAACGGTATCAACACCTTCATTTTCACCGATAGCGATGGCAAGAAACATCCATTCCGATTCAAAATCTCCCCGATCAGCGGCGCCCATCATCTGACGCAGCAGGAAGCCGAGAAACAGAAGCCGGATTTTCTGGTGGATGAGCTGCCGACGCGACTGAAAAAAGGCCCTGTCAAATTCGCCCTCTATGCCGTTCTGGCTGAAAAAGACGACGCGATCGACGATGGGTCAAAGCCCTTCCCCGCAGATCGCCGCCAGGTCCAGCTCGGCACGATCTCCATCAAAAACATCCCCGAGGATGCTGACAAACAGGCGGCCTCCATCCTGTTCCTGCCCGGCAATCTGGAAACCGGGATCGAAGCCTCCGCGGATCCGCTGATCGACGCGCGGAATGCCGCCTATGCGGTGTCCTTCTCACGTCGGCAGTAAGCAATACATCAGGAGAAGCAGTGCACGAAAACCACAGCGTGCACTGCTTCTCAGCCAAAAACCATTCTTTCATCATACTGCCATTGAAGAATAAAGCGAAATAATACAAATATAATTATATAATTTTTCTTTTTTAAGCCTAAGGTTAATCAATGCCTTTTTCCGGCCTGCCGAATGATCCGCTGTTTCAGTATCAATGGTATCTGCAAAATACCGGACAGGCAGGGGGCACACCCGGGATCGATATTGATGTCACGCCGCTATGGTCCCTCTACACTGGCAAAGGGGTTCGTGTCGGTGTCATCGATGTCGGAACCCAGCTCGATCATCCCGATCTGGTCCAAAATATCGACCCGACCGCTACGTGGGATGCCGCACAGGACAAACCGGGCGGTGGCCCGACCATTGCCGCGGAAAATCATGGCACTGCCGTCGCCGGTCTGATTGCCGCCGCCGCAAATAACGGGATTGGCGGAGTGGGAGTTGCCCCCGATGCCACGCTCGGCATCTATCACGAGGCAGAGGGAACAGTTCCCTATCCGGTCAATCCGCAGGAATTCTCGATTGCCTTCACGCATGCGCTGAACGACCGGATGGATGTGGTCAATGCCAGCTGGGGGGTCGGAACCCCGTTCGCGCCCTTCATGTCCGGGCTTCAGACACTGGCACAGCAGGGCCGCAACGGACTTGGCACCGTGATCGTGATGTCCAGCGGCGACAGCCGCGGCAGAGGCTCCAACGCCATCATGAACGCCACCAAGAATTCCCAATACGTGATCGCGGTCGGTGCCATCGACAATACCGGCGTCGTCGCCAGATATAGCACGCCTGGCGCCAGCCTGCTGATCACCGCGCCGGGCGGCTCTGCCACCAATCCCTCTGCCTCTACACCCGGTTCAGACATCGTCTCCACCGATCGCACCGGTTCTGATGGGTATAACACCCTTGCCGGTGCTGCCGGAGATTATGTCTATAATTTCAACGGTACCTCTGCCTCCGCGCCGATTGTATCAGGCATCGTGGCCCTGATGCTTCAGGCCAATCCCAACCTGAATTATCGTGATGTACAGCAGATTCTTGCCCAATCCGCACGCATCACCGATGCAGGCTCCGTCAAATGGTTCCAGACGCATTCGGCAGACTGGAATGGAGGAGGCCGTTTCTACAACGCCGATTACGGATTTGGTCTGGTCGATGCCCGCGCCGCTGTGCATCTGGCAGAAAGCTATCGGGGCCGCAGCGTCACCGGAACCGAGCAGACACTGACCGCTGCCTATCAGCCTGCAAGCCCGGTCGATATTGCACTCGATCCATCGGGTACAGCACCGACACGGATCAGCTTTACCATCAATAACGCCATTTCTGTTGAGCATATCAGCCTGAATCTGAACATGAATGTGCCGGATTCAGGCAATCTCCGCCTCGGTCTGACCTCGCCAGCCGGCACCACCGCGTTTCTGTTGGTGAACATTGCCGATATGCAGAATGTTCCTTGGAAACAAGGCGGTTTCACGCTGACCTCGCCCATATTCCAGGGAGAGCATGCGCAAGGCACCTGGACAATGAGCATCTGGGACAATGCCCATTTCTCAACCCCCACGACGCCCGATACGCTGACCAGTGCGACACTGAGTGTAACAGGATCGCAGCCTGCCAGCCATGACATTGTCTACACGAATGACTTTCCGACTTTGGCCAGCCAGAGTGCAACCCGGCTGACCTTATCCAGCACGCAGCCAAACCCGGTTTTCAACGCCTCTGCTGTAAGCCTGCCGGTCAGCATCAGCATTCCCGTGCAGCGCTTTTCCATTGGGGGGACTTCGGCCTCCATCGCGCCTGCGACCACCTTGTCGGCACTTTATACTGGCGATGGCAATGATACGCTGGTCGGTGGCAGCAGCGCCATGACCTTCAATCCCGGCTATGGCGATAATACGGTTCTGCTCGGCAATGCCAACAACATCGTCAACTCGGAGGGCAACGACACCATCACCGCAACACAGGGTGCGGCAACTGTGCGGGCCTCCGGTAATGCTATGGTATTCAACAATGCCGCCCAGCTGAATTTCGTCAGTTCTGCCGGAGCCAGCACCGTCATCGGTGGCAGCGGAGCCATGAACGTCAATGGTGGAGCCGGCAAGCTCACCGTGTTCGGCGGCACCGGCGCCGATACCATCATCGGCAGCAGTACAGGTGGTAATCAGTTGATCGCCAATGGCGCAGGCAGCGCTGTGTTCGCCAACGGGAATGGCAACATACTGCTTGGCAGCCAAACGGGTGCCGTGACGCTCGCAACGCAGGGGGCCAATAACACCGTGTTCGGGGGCATTGGCGGCGGCACCATCCTCAGCAACGGCACCAATGATCTGGTGGTAATGGATCAGGGCGCCACCACCCTGTTCGGTGGACAGAATGCCGCCATCTTCACCAACAGCGCCAATGCCAATATCGTCGGCGAAACAGGTTCCTATGCCGTCGGCTTCGGCAGCGGCACCAGCAACGCATGGGCCAGCGCCTCCACCGATCTGTTCCTCTTCGCCAACGGACAGGCCGGGGGCAATGTCACCATCAGCAATTTCCAGGGCGGGAAAGATTTCATCCAATTGCAGGGATATGGCGATAACGTGGTGCAGACCGTCCTCGCCGGTGCCCAGCAGACCGCATCCGGCCTGTCCCTGACGCTCAGTGATAATACCCACATCACCCTGCTCGGTGTCACCAGCCTCAATCAATACAGCTTTATGACCTGAAAAACTTACCCTCGCGGAATAACCAACAGGCGGTGCACCAGCCGGGCACCGCCTTTTTTGTCATTAAAAATATATTTTATGCTTTTTAGGCTTTTTGCAGGGAACCCATCCCGGCAGCGCATTGGACATCAGACAAGAATTTAACTAATCCTCATTCTCAACTTCTACCCTCCTCCGGTCTGGATCGGGGCGGAAGGATCCCATGGCCACCGTGCCAAGGAGCTGACCCATGCGCCTGACCCAGCTGTCGGTTGCCAGCCACAGTGTCATCGACCATATCGAGCCGCTCGGACCGGATGACGTCATCGCCCGGCGTCTGGGTGAGCTTGGCTTCGTCCCGGGTGAACCGGTGCGGATGATCGCGCATGGCCCTCTGGGTGGCGATCCGGTGGCGGTGGAGATCGGCTTTACCCGCTTTGCCCTGCGTCAGGCCGAGGCTGATCGAGTCATCCTGCGCAGTGATCCGGGAGAACGTCTGGCGGCGGAGTAATGATCTCCTCCCGCCTTCACCTTGCGGATGCGTCCGTTATTTCAGTTTCCCGATTGTAACGACTGGATCCGATGTCAACGACAACACACCCGCTGCGCATTGCGCTCGTCGGCAATCCAAACTGTGGCAAGACGGCGCTGTTCAACCGGCTGACCGGCAGCCGCCAGAAAGTCGCCAACTATGCCGGTGTGACCATCGAGCGGAAATCAGGCCGCGTGACCACGCCAAGCGGGCGCTCCGTGCAGGTGCTGGATCTGCCCGGCACCTACAGCCTGCATGCTGCCAGTCCCGATGAGGCCGTGACACGCGATGTCTGTCTCGGCCGGTATCGGGGGGAAGATCCGCCCGATCTGCTGCTCTGTGTCATTGCCGCCACCAATCTGCGCCTGCATCTGCGCTTCCTGCTGGAAGTGAGGCAACTGGGCCGTCCGGTGGTGGCCGTCATCAACATGATGGATGCGGTCGAGAAACAGGGCCTTCATATTGATATTCCCCATCTGTCAGAGGCGTTGGGAATCCCGGTCGTCACCGCCATCGGCACACAGCGCAATGGAGCGGACAACCTGCTGCGCCTGCTGGATACGCTGCCGCCGGATCTGCCGCCCCCTCCCCCGACCAACACCAATGCTGATCTGCATGCCGAGGTTCGCGCCATGCTGGATCGCTGTATCACCCGCATCGCGCCGGAACGTCCGACACTGGAGGAAAGGCTGGATCGCTGGGTGCTGCATCCTGTCTGGGGGATGCTGCTGCTGACCCTGCTGATGTTCGCGATGTTTCAGGCCGTGTTTTCCTGGGCCAAGCCGATCATGGATTTCCTGCAGGATACCATGGACCATCTTGGCGACGTGGCGGGGACTGCCCTGCCGGAAGGCCCGTTGCGCGGCCTGATTTCCGATGGCGTGATCGCCGGGGCCGGCACCGTGATCGTGTTCCTGCCACAAATTCTGGTGCTGTTCCTGTGGATTCTGACGCTGGAGGCATCCGGCTATCTGCCCCGCGCCGCATTCCTGCTGGACCGTTTCATGGCGACAGCCGGGCTGAGCGGGCGTTCCTTCATTCCGCTGCTGTCCAGTTTCGCCTGTGCGGTGCCGGGGATCATGGCGGCCCGCACCATTCAGAACCCGCGGGACCGGATGCTGACCATCCTGATCGCGCCGCTGATGACCTGCTCCGCAAGACTGCCGGTCTATGCCTTGCTGATCGGCGCCTTCATCCCGGCCCATACGATTCTGGGCCTGTTCAATCTGCAGGGACTGGTTCTGTTCGCACTGTATCTGGCAGGTATCCTCAGCGCTTTGCTGGTCGCCCGCGTGCTGAAACGTGGCACGGTAGAGGAACAACCCCTGTTGCTGGAGTTGCCCCCCTATCGTCTGCCCAGCCTGCGTAGTCTGGCCATCGAACTGTGGCAGCGCGCCTATATTTTCCTGCGTCGTGTGGGCACCATCATCGTCTCCGTCAGCATATTGCTATGGGCCTTGTCGAGCTTCCCCTCTCCACCACCCGGCGCAACCGGCCCGGCAATCAACTACAGCCTCGCCGGGCAGATTGGTCAGGCCATGCTGCTGGTGTTCGAGCCGATCGGATTCACCTGGCAGATCTGCATCGCCCTGATTCCCGGCCTCGCCGCACGGGAAGTCGCGGTCAGTGCGCTCGCCACCGTCTATTCGATTACGGCCGACAAGGATCATGCCGCTGAGAAGCTGATGCCGCTGCTCTCCTCGCAATGGAGCATGGCGACGGCGTTCTCTCTGATGGCGTGGTATGTTTATGCGCCGCAGTGCTTTTCCACGCTGGCGGTCATCCGACGGGAAACGGGGGGCTGGAAGATGGTCTGGATCAGCGCCGGATATCTGTTCGGACTGGCTTATCTGCTGTCTTTCCTGACCTATCGTATAACGCGCCTGTTCACCGGTTGAAGCCAGCCAGGAGGCCACCATGCTCCAGTCCATCATCGCCGGGATCGCCGTCCTGATCTGCGCTCTGTTCTGGATGCAGAAGCTTGCCCCCCGTGCCATGGCCCCGCTCTGGTCGGCTGTATCGGCTCTGCTGCGGCGGATGCAGGTGATGCCTGCGTTGGCCGAGCGTCTTTCTCCAGCCGCCTCCCCCTCCTCTACCGGATGCAAGGGATGCGACGGCTGCGGTGGAAGCAAGGGGGGATGCCACTGACTGATATGAAGGGCAGACACCTGCCTGTCCGGGAAAAATATCCCTGAAACCGGCCATCCGGCAGAGTATTTGTCGGCTCGGCATGGTCAAAAATCTGTGCCTTGTCTTACGCCGGTATTCCATCCCAAAAGCACAGTGCAAACTGCCTTCGCACAAGAGGCAGGCTTGGGATGCCCATCGGGATACCCATTGGGATGACAAGACAAACCGCCGGTTCAGGACGCCCCATGGATAAGCCAGCCAGAATGCCGCCTTGTTATGGCCTGCTCGCAGCAAGGGATCTGACGGCGCGCACGCTGCTTACCGCGCCCGAGATCGAGGCCATTTTCTCCACCGGCGTGCCGGCAAAACCGATCTGGCTGCATCTGGATCTGCTGGATACCCGCGTGACCGAATTCATCCGCGCCTTGCCCGGGCTGCCGGAACAGGCTTGCGCGCTGCTGTGCGATCGCAATGAATCCTCTCATCTCGATACAGAGGATGACGCCCTCTGGGGCACCATTCCGGATTTTGCGCATGAGGTCAGTGAAGAACCGGACCCGGCCTATATGGGTGTGCTGCATCTGGTGATGACGCCGACCATGCTGATCACGGCGCGTCGGCACCCGCTGCGGGCGCCTTCGGTGATCGGCTATGGTCAGGCCTCACTGGATACCACTGCCGCGCAATGGGATCATCTGATGCGGGCCATCATGGAAGGCATCAGCCGCGCCGCCAAGGTGCTGGCCCTGAAACTGGACAATATGGAGGACAGGCTGCTCCAGGGATATGAGGTCACACGCGACGAGCTGGCCGGGCTGCGCCGCTCCGTGCTGCTGCTGTATCGCCGGGTGGAGCCCACCGTAGAACTGTATGGTGAAATCGCCGAGATCGCCCCGGAATGGATCGGGGAAGCCGGACACGATATGAGCCGCGTCACCTCCCGCCTTGAAAGCCTGAAGCGCAACGTCATGTCGTTGCAGGAACGGGGCCGTATCGCGCAGGATCAGCTTGCCGCCCGCAATGCGGAGGAGACCAATCACAGCCTGATGATCCTGTCCGTGCTGACCGCCATCCTGCTGCCGCCCACGCTGGTGACCGGTATTTTCGGCATGAACACCACGGGTTTGCCGGGGACCTCCGGCCCCGGCGGCACCTATATCGCGTTCATGGCGATCCTCGGCTCCGTCGCGGGAGCCTGCCTGCTGCTCAACAGGCTGGGGCTGCTGCGGTTCAGGTCGGAGAAAAAACGACGCTGATCCGGCTTCAATCCGGAACAAGGCAAAACCGTCGCAAATGCTTCACGGGACGAGGCAGACAGATTTTTCTACATCCTGCCTGAATTGTGCTGCCCAAAGCCCGTGAGGATACCGCTATGAACGACCTTTCCAGCCCTATCGAAAAATCCTGGCTGGCGCTTGAGCTTGAGGACGATTTCGATGAAGAACTGGAACAGGAAATCGACGATAGCCGCCTTCCTGCCGCCTTGCGCGCATTGCAGAACCAGCACCGCAAAAGCACCATTGATCGCGGACTGTATTTCCGTGAACTGCTGCGCCTGCAATCGGAGCTGGTAAAGCTTCAGGACTGGGTGGTCCATAACGGGCTGAAAGTCGTGGTGCTGTTCGAGGGTCGCGACAGCGCGGGCAAGGGCGGCGTCATCAAACGGATTACTCAGCGCATCAACCCGCGCGTAGCGCGTGTGGTGGCGCTGCCCGCCCCCTCTGACCGCGAACGCACGCAATGGTATTTTCAGCGCTACATCGCCCATCTGCCGGCTGCCGGTGAGATCGTGCTGTTCGATCGCAGCTGGTATAATCGCGCCGGCGTGGAGCGCGTGATGGGCTTCGCCAGCGAATCACAGGTGGAGGATTTCTTCCGCGACGTGCCTGAGTTCGAGCGTATGCTGGTCCGCTCCGGCATCATTGTGGTGAAATACTGGTTCTCGATCACCGATCAGGAACAACAGCTGCGCTTCATGATGCGTATTCACGATCCGCTGAAGCAGTGGAAACTGTCCCCGATGGATCTGCAATCCCGCGTGCGCTGGGAACACTATACCAAGGCCAAGGAAGAGATGTTCGAACGCACAAACATCCCCGAAGCCCCCTGGTATATCGTCGAGGGCAACGACAAGAAACGGGCGCGGCTGAACTGTATCTCGCACCTTCTGTCCCTGATCCCCTATGGCGATGTGCCACATGAACCAGTGGCATTGCCGGAAAGGGTATTCGATCCGCATTATGAACGCCGTACCTTGCCGGCAGAACTTTACGTGCCGGAAAACTACTGATCAGAGCATGCATTTTCCCGGTCTCATGGCCGGGAAGCCTGTGCCTATCCATAGGCTCTGAGAAAGCTGCCGATAATCGAGACCAGCATCAGCGTCATGAAAACGGTCCGCAACAGACGGGCGCTTTTGTGGATCACCACACTGCCACCGATCTGTGCTCCCAGAAAAGAACCTGCCCCCATGATCAGGGCGCGCCGGTAATCAACCGCGCTGCTGCTGATCAAAATCGACAACGCCGCGATGTTGCCTGCCATGTTCAGAGGATTTGCATACATCGTGGCCGCATTGATGCGCAGTTGATAGGTCCGGCTGAGGGCCACGGTCCAGATCGATCCAGTGCCGGGACCGAAAAAACCGTTATAGAACCCGATCACGACACCCAGAGGTTGCAATTTGCAGGGATGAGGCGGCAATCGGGCCTCTCCCGCCACATCCTTGCGATCGGATGACAACACGTAATACAGAAATACACCGAGCAACATCCACGGCACCAAACGCTTCAGAAAAACCTCTGAAACAATTTGCAGCAACATGGCTCCGGCCAGCGCTCCCACCACCGTGCAGAGCAAACCACGCCGGAGAGGGGAAAAATCCATTCCTCCCTGACGCCGGAATTTCAGGGTGGCAGAAAGCTGTCCCAACACAGATTGCAGCTTGTTGGTGCCGAAGACGGCCACTGTCCCCATACCCGTCAGGCCGAGTGCCGGAACGCAGATCAATCCACCACCCCCTGCCACTGTATCGACCACTCCGGCACAAAAAGCCGCCGCGAACAGAAATACATCCAGCGCCCAGGAAAGGTGCATTTTATTGTGACGGCTTTCAAAGCAGCAGGGTAGGAAAACGGTCTTTATCTGCCGCTATCATGCCCATGTGCACAATATTTTTTATACTATGATTCGCACCTTCCGTTTGATGAAACAAAAAACGGCGCGGGATTTATGCCCGCGCCGCCTTTCATGAACCCGGATAAATCAGACCGTTATGCGTCGCGACGCACCACGTGGTTATGATGGATCACGGCTTCCGCCTCCGGTGCACCCGCACCGCCACCGAACCAGGCTGCAACCGCCCCCAGTAGCAGACCAATGACACCGAAGATTGCGCCACGGGCTGCGGCTTTACGAGTGGCTTCTGCCGCCGCGATGGCTTGCTGCTTCGCCTCATCGACGGTCTTCTGATACTGCTGCTCCAGCGCATCCAGACGGGTCTTGGCTTCATCAGGGCTGATATTGGCCGCTTTGGCCAAACCATTGACGGCCTGTTCACGGGCGCGATCAGCTTCCTGCTGGTTCCCGTTCAGCTTTGCCTTCACATAGGCAACGGCGGCATTCTGCACCGTCTGCGCGTCGGACGGATTGACCAGGCTGCGCACCTGGGCTTCCAGACTGTTATAAGCCTGTTTTGCATCATCGGGATTGCGCGCTGCCGCCGTTCCGGCCGCATTGCCCATCCCGCCTACCATCGAGCCGATCCCGCTCGCAGTACCGCCAATCGCATGACCCACGCCGCTACCCACCGTGCTGATCGCGCCACCGACCATGCCGCCAACCGCGGTGGTCAGGATGTAGAACAGAACGAAAGTCGTGGCCGCCCATGAGACCAGGCCATGCCACCGCGCAGTATTCAGCTTTGCAGTGCCGGATAAACGACCCGCCACATGGCCACCGAAAAAGGCCGCGATAATGCCCGAGAGGGTCCACCAGCCCGCCGCCGCCATGGACAGCGTATCGGCATCGGGATTACCGGAGCTGTTGGCAGCATCAACAGAACTCAGCCCGATACCGATCCCGAGCAGATTCAACAGGGCCTGCACCACCAGAGCCAGAACAACGCCTGCCAGCACAGCGCCCCAGGAAATCCGGTTGGACAGTCGAATACGACGCTCATCCAGCGCCAGATACTCATCTTGGCTGCTCCAACCCGTGTCGCCATAAGGGCCGGGCGGCACCGGATGTGTTGTATGTGACATGCGTATTCCTCGATTATGTTGTCTTGCGGATAGTTGCCGTTCGGACCGGGCGGCGATGTTCCCGCATCGCGCCTCAGGACGGCAATCCTTCACTCAAGACGTTACCAGGGCGAGAAAGTTGCGATAGCAGCCTGTATAACTATGTTCACAACCATGTGAGGCAGCAAAAAAAAGCCTTGCAGTGAGGGAACCGCAAGGCTTTTTCAAAATACATGTCTTAAAGGATCGTGTTTAAGCGCTTTCAACCAAGGTTATTATTCCTTCAATTCGAAAGCTCCGGCAATCCTCAGCTTCACTTCATCACCCACGACCGGCAGATACTTGGTGATGCCAAATTCACCACGATGGATTTCCGTATAAGCCTCAAACCCGATCGTCTGCTTTTTATCCATCGGGTTGATGCCTGTGCCAACCAGCCGAACCCTTAGCACGACATGTTTCGTAACCCCGTGCAGCGTCAGATTGCCGGGCACCATCGCATGGTCCTTGCCCGCAAGCGTCACCTTGGTCGCCACGAACGTTGCTTGCGGAAATTTCGCACTGTCCAGCCAGTCGGCCGATTTCAATTCTTCAGTGAGTTTCTGACTGGTCGTCACCACCGATGCGATCGGAATACTGATACGGAGCCTCGTCTTTTCCGGAGCGGCGGGATCGATGGCCAGCTCCCCCTGCGCATCGGAAAACAGGCCATTGTAATGCGTGAATCCGAAATGCGAGACCGAGAATGCGACCTGTGAATGAGCCGGATCAGCCACATATGTGCCGGCCTTGATTGATGCCGGATCAGTAGATGCGATCTTCTGCGACGCTGTTTCAGCGTGCGCTGTGCCACCCTCAAAACCCAGCGCAAGGACACCCGCGAGAAAGGCCCCCGCGAGAAAGGGAGTGCCCATTGCGACCGATTTCCACGTTCCAGTCATCCGCATTATTTTTATCCTTTTCCGAAACACACCGCTTTTAAAAGCGCTTTCCTTCAACAGTGTTGCAAGATCACGCTGCATCGGAAACCACCTGAATCGAAATCCTGCATCGCCATTATTTGACTGGTCTCAGCGAGCCGAGTGCCAGAGGGGTTGCATCGCCCTCGCAGACACCGCATGAGAAACAGGGTGTGCAACTTATTTTTTACCAGCATGAACGGACCTTGTTTCCGTGATGAATGAAACAGTTTCCGGTGTCTCCCCTCATCGTCCCCTGCGGCTGCTGGTCACAGGCGGGGCGGGCTATGTCGGCAGCCATACGGTCTGGGCACTGCATGACCGGGGCGACGAAGTCACCGTCTATGATTCCCTGTTTCAGGGGCACCGTCAGGCTCTGCCACCCGGCGTGCGGCTCGTAGTCGCCGATCTGGCGGACGAAACCACGCTTCATGCCACCCTCGCCGAGGGACAATGGGATGGCGTGATGCATTTCGCCGCGCGTTCTCTTGTGGGGGAGAGCATGGTCGATCCGATGCTTTACATGAACCAGAATGCGGCACTGGGCTTCAAACTGATCGCGGCCTGCGTGCAGCATAAAGTGCCGCGCTTCCTCCTGTCCTCCACCGCCGCATTGTTCGGCCATCACGACGACACGCCGATCGACGAGAACGCCGCCATCCAGCCCGGCTCCCCCTATGGCGAGAGTAAGTTGATGATCGAGCGTGCCCTGTCATGGGCGGACCGGATTCACGGGCTGCGCTATGCCTGCCTGCGCTATTTCAACGCTGCGGGGGCCGATCCGCAGGGGCGGAGTGGCGAAGATCATGATCCGGAGACCCACCTGATCCCGCTGGTGATCGACGCGGCGCTGGGATTACGGCCGGAGATAAAGGTGTTCGGCCATGATTACCCGACACGGGACGGCACCTGCATCCGCGACTACATCCATGTCAGCGATCTGGCGCAAGCGCATCTGGCGGCTCTGACGCGGATCGATCAGGGCAGCACAGTGTATAATCTCGGTAATGGCGCAGGCTATTCGGTGATGGAAGTCATCCACAGTGTCGAGCGTGTCAGCGGCCTGACTGTACCGATGCGCATCGAGGCCAGGCGGCCTGGCGATCCCGCCGTTCTGGTCGCCAGTGCAGAGAAAATCCGTCGTGAAACCGGCTGGACCCCCCGTTTCCCTGCGCTGGATGATATTGTTGCCACTGCCCTTGCATGGCGGCGCGCACATCCGCAGGGCTTCGACGCGGCCTGAGCCTGTTACGGATCATCAAACGATCATCTATTCGGCCGTTCTTCCGGATGGGCAGCCGCTTGGCGGACGGCTACGGTCCGGCAGTATCCTGCCGTTTGCATCCTCCCGAATGATGGAAATCCCCATGCGCAGCCGCATCAGACATCGTGAAACCCATGCCACGGAACGGCTCGGATGGCTTCGTGCCACCGTACTGGGGGCCAATGACGGTATTCTGTCCACCGCCAGCCTGATGGTCGGCGTGGCCAGCGCAACCAGCCCCGGCAGCGGGCGTGGCGCCATTCTGCTGGCGGGCTTGTCGGCTCTGATCGCGGGGGCCATGTCGATGGCGGCGGGCGAATACGTTTCCGTCAGCTCCCAGTCCGATTCAGAACGTGCCGATCTGGCGCGGGAGAAAAAGGAACTGGATGCCGACTGGCACGGAGAGCTGGACGAGTTGACCGAGATCTATCGCCTCCGCGGTCTGGATGCTCCCCTCGCACGACAGGTTGCAGAGCAATTGATGCGCCGCGATCCTCTCTCCGCCCATGCCAGGGATGAGTTGGGCATGACCGAGGACGGAGCGGCCCGTCCGGTGCAGGCGGCTTTGGCCTCGGCGGCCTCCTTCGCCTGTGGTGCGGCCCTGCCATGGCTGGCAGCGGCACTGGCCCCTGATCCCTACGATGCGGCAGGGCAGAGCACGGGACAGACAAGCGTGATCTGGACCGTCTCGGCCGTGTCGCTGCTGGCATTGCTGCTGCTGGGTCTGGCGGGAGCATGGGCCGGCAATGCGCCGAAGCTGCGGGCGGCGATGCGGGTGTTGCTGTGGGGTGTGCTCGCCATGGCCGCCACCGCGATCACCGGCCATCTGTTCGGTGGTGTGGTGGGTTAAAGCTCCAGCGTCTGGCTGCGCACCAGCCGGGCGTACAGCCCGTCCTGCTCCATCAGGGCCGTATGGGTGCCCTGCTCCGCCACCCGTCCATCGGCCATGGCCACCACCAGATCGGCATCGCGCACGGTGGACAGACGGTGCGCGATCACCAGCGTGGTGCGCCCCTGACGCAATCTGGTCAGAGCCTGCTGTACAGCGGCCTCGCTTTCCGCATCCAGCGCGCTGGTCGCTTCATCGAGCAGCAGAATGCGCGGATTGCGCAACAGTGCGCGCGCCAGCACCACACGTTGCCTCTGCCCACCGGACAGGCGCTGGCCGCCGGGGCCGACTATCGTCTCGAACCCCTCCGGCAGATCGCGGATGAAGCCTCCGGCAGCGGCTTCGGCGGCCTGCTCGATCTCCGCCCGCTCCGCGCCCTCACGCCCGATGCCGATATTGGCGGCGATGGTGTCGTCGAACAGCAATGCATCCTGCCCCACATAGGCAATGGCATCCCGCAGGGAGGCAAGCGTGACCTCCCTGACATCCGCGCCATCAACCAGCACCCGGCCGGACGTCGCATCCCGCAAGCGCGGCAACAGGGCCAGCGCGGTGGATTTTCCGGCTCCCGAAGGCCCGACCAGCGCCACCGTCATGCCCGGCTGAGCAGCGAAGCTCAGCCCGTCCAGCCCGGTACGGCCATCGGCATAGACGAAGCCCACATTCTCGAACGCCACATGCCCTTGCCCTTGCGGCAGAGGAACCGCATCGGGTGCGTCCCTGATGGCGGCAGGCTCGTCGATAACGGCAAACACCCGGACCAGCCCGGCCACCCCCTCCTGCACCGCCGCGTTCAGCGAGCCGAGCGCACGCAGCGGGCGGGAGGCGATCAGCAGTGCGGCGATAAAACCGGCGAAATCGCCCAGGCTGCTCTGTCCGTTTGCGGCGCGCCAGCCGGTGAAGCCGATCACCACCGCGACCGCGCTGCCGCCCAGCACCTCCAGCACCGGATCGACCCGCGCGCGGGACCGCGTCATGCGCAACAACGCGCTGTAGAGGTGCTGAAAAGCCTCTCCGGCGCGCCTGATCTCGAAATCCTCCAGCCGGTAGGCGCGGATGGTGCGGGCCTGCGCGAAACTCTCGTTCAGCAGAGCGGCGGTTTCCCCCATTCGCTCCTGCATGCCGCCGGAGGCACGGCGGATGCGCTTGCCGATTTTCTGGATCGGCAGCGCCGCCAGCGGATACATCGCCGCCGCGATCAGGCTCAGCACCCAATCCAGATACACCATGGAGGAGACCAGCCCCACCACCGTCACCACATCGCCCACCCCGTTGACGGCACGGACCAGCGCCTCCCTGATGGTGGCGGCGTCGGTGGTGAAACGCGCGGCAAGCTGCGCCGGAGCCTCCCGCTCCACCCGATCCAGATCGGCATGGGCGAGGTGGCTGAACATACGCTCCTGCAACTCCCTGATGACGATCAGCACCAGTTGCTGCATGGAGACCGTCTGCCCATACATCGCCGCGCCCTTGATGGCGGTGACGATCAGCACCAGCACCGGAATCTGGTACAAAATCCGCCGGTCACGGGCATTGAACAGGTCGATCGCATGCTGGATCACCACCGGATACAGCGCCGTGCTGCCCGCCATCAGCGCCGTCAGCAGGATCACCACCAGCATACGAACACGGTGATGCGCGATATGCTCCCGCCACAGCCGCCCCATCATGGCGAGGGCGGTCGGCTCCAACTCCACGTTGATCTTCCGCGCCCCTTTACCTCTCCGCTTTGGCGGAGCGTGTGGGGGTGGCGACTGATCCGTTACCTGATCGAGCGGGCGTGCATCCATGCACCCGGGTGTATCAGGCCGGGGGGCGGTTTGCACACCCCCGGCGGGAGAGTAGCGATCCATTATGATGAGTGAGGTCTATCTCCGCGCACGCGGAGGAACCCCGCTTTCCGGCGGTGCATTTCAACGGCACGGAGGTCTATCTCCGCGCACGCGGAGGAACCCACCCCTCCCCTTCCTCGCGGGCGCGCCTTAGGGGTCTATCTCCGCGCACGCGGAGGAACCTGGGACCGATATCGCCGTCCTGCATGACACCAAGGTCTATCTCCGCGCACGCGGAGGAACCGCCGACAGTGCGGCAACCCCTAGTGAGGGGGCAGGTCTATCTCCGCGCACGCGGAGGAACCTCATTCCTGATTGATGGCTCGCAGTCCTATACAGGTCTATCTCCGCGCACGCGGAGGAACCATCTTGAGACAGACGAAACCTATCAGAGATTCGGGTCTATCTCCGCGCACGCGGAGGAACCGCCAGCGCGCGCGGATGGTGCCGACCGCGCGAGGGTCTATCTCCGCGCACGCGGAGGAACCAATGCGTGCCCAACCTCTCCCGGCGACCAGTCGGGTCTATCTCCGCGCACGCGGAGGAACCCCGCAAATCAGCGGCCCCGCTTTTCAGATATCGGGTCTATCTCCGCGCACGCGGAGGAACCTGCTGGCGCAGTCGATGGCGAACGGCACGGGGAGGTCTATCTCCGCGCACGCGGAGGAACCTGTAGCCGACCATCTTCATCTCTGCGAACAATGGGTCTATCTCCGCGCACGCGGAGGAACCCAGTTGATCGGCCCTGATCGGCTCCCAGTACAGGGTCTATCTCCGCGCACGCGGAGGAACCATTTAGGCGAAAGTTATTCTTTTGATCCCGTGGGGTCTATCTCCGCGCACGCGGAGGAACCTCGTCCACCATTTTTGCATTCGGGACGACATTGGGTCTATCTCCGCGCACGCGGAGGAACCTCAGGCGCATCCGGCACCGTCTGCATGAGACCGGGTCTATCTCCGCGCACGCGGAGGAACCCGTAGATCACGACAAGGCGGGTCGGATCGATGAGGTCTATCTCCGCGCACGCGGAGGAACCTCCCGGGGTGGGAGTGGAGTGCGCAAGACGAAGGGTCTATCTCCGCGCACGCGGAGGAACCCCCGGGCTATTTTTGCTCGAAAAGCGTGGGTGGGGTCTATCTCCGCGCACGCGGAGGAACCGCTCTGTATCGCTGGTAGTCTCACGCGCTACGGGGTCTATCTCCGCGCACGCGGAGGAACCAGGATGGCGGGGTCGATCAGCAGGTCGTGCCGAGGTCTATCTCCGCGCACGCGGAGGAACCGGGCTGACCATGGATGCTAGCATAGCTGCCCACGGTCTATCTCCGCGCACGCGGAGGAACCGGATGATGCACCCGGCCCATCCGGCGATATCGGGGTCTATCTCCGCGCACGCGGAGGAACCCATCTTCTCCTTGGGCTCCGCAGCCCGGATCGCGGTCTATCTCCGCGCACGCGGAGGAACCTACGATCTGTGCCGCGCCATGGTGACCGCGCAGGGTCTATCTCCGCGCACGCGGAGGAACCACGAGTGGATTCAGGCTGGCGTTCACCACCGCGGGTCTATCTCCGCGCACGCGGAGGAACCTCTGTCGTCCGAACGCCAGGGCAGCTCGGCCCGGGTCTATCTCCGCGCACGCGGAGGAACCGCTCACCACTGCCTTGGCTGCCCGGTTTGCCAGGGTCTATCTCCGCGCACGCGGAGGAACCGATTAGGCCCCCGTCTATTTTATTCATCAATCAGGTCTATCTCCGCGCACGCGGAGGAACCGTTCGGCCAATTCCGCCGTGTTGGACGCACACAGGTCTATCTCCGCGCACGCGGAGGAACCTGGAACGGTGCGTACGTATCGGAGCTATCGTCGGGTCTATCTCCGCGCACGCGGAGGAACCGCGTTTCTGTCTGAGTGCCCGTTACGCCAGCAGGGTCTATCTCCGCGCACGCGGAGGAACCAGCAGAAAAAAAGCCAAGGGACGTGGGGCACAAGGTCTATCTCCGCGCACGCGGAGGAACCCGCTGCCTTGGGCGCTCGGAAACGGTCGGTCAAAGGTCTATCTCCGCGCACGCGGAGGAACCCTGTATTGGAGCGCAACGTCGCAATACAGGTCGGGTCTATCTCCGCGCACGCGGAGGAACCCCGATCGCACGATACTCGGCCGGACCGGCCGGAGGTCTATCTCCGCGCACGCGGAGGAACCCTGCATATGGAACGGGAAATCAACTATCATGACGGTCTATCTCCGCGCACGCGGAGGAACCCACTCCTAAGTGCGCGGCAGGTCAGAAAGCTCGGGTCTATCTCCGCGCACGCGGAGGAACCCGGATGAAGCCCCTAATGCGGAGGTGACGGAGCGGTCTATCTCCGCGCACGCGGAGGAACCTTCCCGCAAAACTGCGCCATGTCTTTGCCGCTGGGTCTATCTCCGCGCACGCGGAGGAACCCGGCAGACAAATCGTGCGCGTCAGCTAGAAACGGGTCTATCTCCGCGCACGCGGAGGAACCCGGAAAAATACCTGACGGACGTAGAGGGTGTCGGGTCTATCTCCGCGCACGCGGAGGAACCCCCAACGGTCGTTGGTTCACTACGATCACAGGGGGTCTATCTCCGCGCACGCGGAGGAACCACGTGGGGCACAATCGTCCAACGCCCGCTGGCGGGTCTATCTCCGCGCACGCGGAGGAACCGCATTCGGTGGGGGCAGCGCGAAACCAATCGAAGGTCTATCTCCGCGCACGCGGAGGAACCCGACGCAAATAAATAACGCCCTAGGAACGACGGGGTCTATCTCCGCGCACGCGGAGGAACCCATGTCACGCCGCAGCGCACGGATGCCCAGCGAGGTCTATCTCCGCGCACGCGGAGGAACCTCTTGCCTACAACACATTGATACTTATTGACAATCTCAAAGAACACAATGTTTCAGAAATTAACTTCTCTGAAGCAGCAGTACTCCACCGGCATCGATAATGTCCTTCGGAGCATCACAATCAGAACAGAATCAGGTTAGGAGCTATACCAACCCTGCTCCTCTCCCACTTCCTCATGCAGAATTAAAGACGCGTCTGATCGTCTTCTGCAACGGGTGCAGGATTAAAAAGGGGCATGAGAAGATTGGCTCTCTATACGCTCACCCGTTGGCGGAACATCCAGAACATGCTTGGCAATCATTGATGGAACAAAGCCCGGACGAACTGCATGAAGCGCAGGCTGCGCAAGGATATATTAAATAATCTGCTCCACCCTCCTGACATCAAAATCGATTTTGTGCGGAAAGACCTTTCCACTTTCATTACCGAGAGCACCCAGATGGCTTGAAAGCCGGACCGAAAAGGGATTTTTCTTCAAACATCAGGCCGGACGCAGCAATTCTTATGTCTGTGTCAGACGAAGAGTAGAATTTAAATTCCTCCCGCCTTCACGCCATCCTTCACCCACGCCAGCAACGCCGCCTTTTCCTCCTCCCCCTCCCGACAGCCGCGCCGGAGCCATTCCGTGCGGAGGGTGTCGAGCAAATGGCCGAGCGCCGGGCCGGGCACGGCGAGACCGGCCGCCAGCAGATCGCGGCCCGCCAATGGGAAATTCGGGCGGCTCAAAGGCGTCAGAAGGCGTGTCAGATGCGCCGCCCGCTCATCGCGCAACATGACCCAGGCGCGATCAATCAGAGCCTGCGCCGGATCATCAGCCAGCAGACGGCGCAGGCTCACCATATCCGCAGCACCATCCCACACCGGCACAGAACCATCCAGGCAGGTGGTCAACCGGCCTGCCTCCTGACCGGACAGACGCAGGCGCTCGGCCAAGGCGCGGGGAGGCTCCTTTGCCCCCACCAGCAAAGCGAGGCGCGGGATTGCTTCCTCCGCCAGGCCTTCGCCGGGCATGCCGTTTGCAACCGCCTCGACCAACGGTGCGGGATCGTATCCGGCGGGAAACAGCACCGGCAGCACACCGGTCTGCTCCATCGCCGCCAGTATCGCCGCCAGATGCGGGCCGGTGAGGATACGGCGCAACTCGCTCCACACACGCTCCGCCGACAGCTGCGTCAACTCTCCGGCCATGGCGGTAATGGCCTGCATCGCCGCCGCATCCGGCTCCGTCCCCTGTTCCCACCGGCCATAGCGGGCCTGAAAGCGGAAAAAACGCAGCGCCCGCAGCCGGTCCTCTGCCACCCGCCGCCCCGCCTGCCCTACGAAGCGGACCCGGCCAGCGCGCAGATCGTCCAGACCGCCGAAATAATCATGCAGCGTGCCATCCGGCGACAGGGACATGGCGTTGATGGTAAAATCCCGCCGCGCCGCATCCTCCTGCCAGTCATCGGTGAAGGACACCTCGGCATGGCGGCCATCCGTCGCCAGATCCCGGCGCAGGCTGGTGATCTCGAAATGCTGGCCCCTGCTCACCGCTGTCACCGTACCGTGGGAAAGCCCGGTGGGAATACTGTGCAGGCCAGCCTGTTCCAGACGTTGCAACGTCTGCTCCGGCGGCATCGGCACGGCAAGATCGATATCCGCCACCGGCCGCCCTGCCAGCGCATCCCGCACGCATCCCCCCACCGGACGCGCCTGCGGCAAAACCGCCAGCACATCCTGCAGGGCCGGATCATCCAGCCATGATGGATACAGAAATGGTTTTTCTTCCGTCAAAAGCCGGGCTCCGACGCCAGATGAGCCTCCGCCTGCCGCAACCGCAAGGATAGCTCCATCAGGATCGTGGCAGTCGCGCCCCAGATCACATGCTGCTCATGCGGCCAGACCCAGCTTTGATGACGCATGCCTCTTACCTCCAGCCAGTCCTGCCGGGGCGCGTCAGGATCCAGCAGCACACGTAATTTCAGTTCGAACACCGCCGCCACTTCCGCGGGCGCAATGCTCACCACCCAGTCCGGGCGCACCAGCCCCACCACCGGCGTCACCACAAAGCCGGTTCCGGTCAGGACCGGATCGAGCCGTCCGAGAATATGCACATCCTCCGCCAGCAAGCCGACTTCCTCCCGCGCTTCCCGCAAGGCGGCATGCTCCGGGGAGGCATCGCCGGGATCAATCCGGCCGCCCGGAAAGGAAACCTGACCGGCATGATGACTTAAGCCCGCGGCACGGAGCGTCAGGATGATGCCCGGTTCCTCGGCCTCGGTGATTCCCACCAGCACCGCAGCAGCCCGCATCATGGAGACAGTGTCCGCCAGCATCTCCGGGCGGCGCAGCAGGACGCGATCAGGCCCCGGCAGGGCCAGAGCCGTGCGCAGATATCTGCCGACAGAGGCTATACCGCATGGCGGGACAGTCTCTTCCACCTCCATGCCTCATCCCTGTTCCGCATGGGGCGGCATTTCGCCGAGTGCGAAAAACGTGCCGCAGCTCCAGACACCCAGCATCCGGCGGCAGCAAACATCATGCGGTTCCGCCAGCGCGACCAGCTCGTAATACACCGCCCGGCTGATCCGCGCCTCAACAGGGGGAGCGCCGTCTTCTCCATCCCTGACATGCAGATAGGGGGTAGGCTCGCAGGTCAGGATATCATGCGCCACGCGGATCGGATGGTCCTTTCCGGCAGTGATGAGCTGATCGACATTGGTGCGGAAAGTCAGCGTCTGATGGCGGCCACAGCCGGTCCAGTCCAGCTCCACCGCGACAAAGGGCGCATCCTCGACCTCGATCCGGCCTTCCTCGACCGGGGTGCGCAGTTTGTAACCATCCCGATCCCGTCGCAGCACGGAAGCAAACAGGCAGACCAGCTCCTTACGGGCGATGGGGCTGCCGCGATACAGCCATGTGCCGTCGCGCCGGATCAGAAACGGCAGCACACCGCAACATGCGCTGCCGTCATGCGCGGCACCGCCCATGACGGCATCAGGGGTAAAACCCTGCTTCTCATCGCAGGAAAGGCTGTTCAATGTGCTGTTATCGACCACGTTCCATCCCAGGTTTGATCCGATGACGCCGGAAAGACCGCCTGAAAGGCATCGCGCGGAGGAAAGCCCCCCACAGCAATATCGCCTTGAGAGCGATATAGGAAGTCTCTCTCTGCTGATCAAACGGGACGATCGCAGATTAGCCGTGGCTCTGCATCAGAGCCTGACAGGCTCGGAGGGATGCTCGGGCGCGGCAAAGGGGACCGCCATGAAGCGTTGCTCCGTCTTTGTCTGCCGCAGCCTTGTGGCACGGCTGAAAAACGCGTTCAGCAGCACGGCGGAGACAGCCGTCAGCACGATCGGATCAGCCACGACCGGCCTCCATGCGGCAGGGAGCATCCGGAAAAAATCCGGGGCCACCAGCGGAATGACGCCCAGCCCGACCGAAAGCGCCACCACCAGCATGGCATTATGCTCCGTCCTGTAATCGACGGTGGCAAGGATCTTGATGCCGGTGGCCGCCACCATACCAAACATGATGAAAGCCGCCCCGCCCAGCACGCTGTAGGGAATGGTGGCGACGATAAAGGCCAGTTTCGGCACCAGACCCAGCGCCAGCATGATGCCCCCGCTGGCAACGCAGACATACCGGCTGAACACCCCCGTAATCCCGACCATGCCGACATTCTGGGAGTAGGAAACATAGGGAAAGGTATTGAACACCGCGCCGATCACGGTCCCCAGACCATCGGCCCGCAGCCCGCGCCTGATATCCTCATCCGAGACCGGCTTGCCCACCACGCTGCCCAGCGCCATGAACATGCCCGTCGCCTCGATAAAGGTGATGGTGACCAGCAGGCACATGGTCAGGCAGGGAATCAGGTGAAAGCTGGGCATGCCGAATTGCAGGGGCGTAACCACCCTCATCCACGGCTCAGCGGCGAGGCCGGAGAAATCGACATCCCCCCGCAGGATGGTCAGCATATATCCCATCAGCAGCCCGGCCATAACCGCGACATGGGACAGAAACCCGCGCGCGAAACGCACCAGCAGCAGGATGGTCAGGAGTACCACGACCGCCGCCGAGATATGGTGGAAGGATCCGTAATCAGCCGCTCCAATCCCGCCGGCAGCCCAGTTGATGCCGATCCGCATCAATGAAATACCGATCATCATGATGATGGAGCCAGTCACGAGAGCAGG
Organism: Granulibacter bethesdensis CGDNIH1; assembly: GCF_000014285.2. Taxonomy (NCBI): domain Bacteria; kingdom Pseudomonadati; phylum Pseudomonadota; class Alphaproteobacteria; order Acetobacterales; family Acetobacteraceae; genus Granulibacter; species Granulibacter bethesdensis. Next base: position 1,839,610 of record NC_008343.2, read on the forward strand.
GAAAAAGCGCAGCATCCGCCCGATCAGCGGCACGATGGCCAGCCCGAACAGCCCGCCGACCAGAGCGGCCCCGTAAATACCCTGCAAGCCTACTCCCGGCGTCGCGGCCATGGCCAGCATGGGCGGGATGCATAACCCCGTGACTCCCATAATCACGGGCAGGCGAATACCGAACGGACCGAAACCGATGGTCTGGATCAGTGTGGCAATGCCGCAGGCAAACAGATCGGCATTGATCAGCATGGCGATATGGGCCTGATCCAGATGCATCGCCGCACCGAGAATCAACGGTGCCGCCACCGCATTGGCATACATCACCAGGACATGCTGCACCCCGAGCGTCAGCAATCTGGGCCATGGCAGCATCTGATCCACAGGATGTCGTTTTTTGACCGCACTCCCGGATACGGAACCCGTCATCATTCATTCCTTCTCCGCCCGAACATGCGCAGGCTCACATGCCGCGCCGCGGCAGGCTACGAATCATACCCGTTGCCTGCCAGTGCCCTTTTCTTGACAAGGTGTTGCGAAAATCTGAACACCTTCTTCCGATGGCATGGTGACAACACAAGTGATCGACAGCCTATGCGACATCTGCGGATTCTGACCCATATCGTCGATGTGGCCCGCAGCGGCTCCATCCGTCGCTCGGCCGAGCGGATGAACATCACCGCCTCCGCCCTCACCCGCCAGATTCAGGATTTCGAGGAGGAGCTGGGCACACCGGTTTTCGAGCGCACCGCACAGGGCATGCGGCTGAATGCCGCCGGGGAGCTGATCGTGCAGCATGCGCTGACCAGGGCGGCCGATCTGGATCAGATACGCTCCCGCATCGCCGATCTTCAGGGGGTGCGGCGCGGGCATGTGACGGTGGTGTGCAGTCAGGCTTTTGCCAGGCTCGACCTGCCGCGTGAAATCGAGGCATGCCGCAGGCTGCATCCGCTGGTTTCCTTCAGCATAAGGGTGCTGGATCACAGCCGCGCGCTGGAAGCGCTGCGCCGTTATGAGGCCGATCTGGCGCTGGTCCTTCAACCTCTGCCGGACAGGGAAATTCAACCCCTGTTGCACTATACCCTGCCGCTCTGCGCGGTGATGGCGTGGGATCATCCGCTGGCCAGGCGGGACGGCGCACCGGTACGGCTGCGGGCGTGTCTGGAGCATCGTCTGGCGCTGCCGGAGCGTGGCATGGCCACCCGGCAGGCTCTGGATGCGGCGCTGTTACGGCTGGGGCAGACAGACCCCGAGGATATCGCCGTGGACTCGGATTCGATGGAGCTGCTGACCGAATATGTGCGCCGCGCCGGAGCCGTGACCTTTCAGGCCGCCAGCCCGTTGCAGGGGGAGGAGGCCGGTGATCTGTGCCTCCGTCCGCTCGACCCGCGTGATGCGGAGCCGGTTTCCTGCGTGCTGGGCCATCTGCGGGGCCGGGTGCTGTCTGTCGCAGCGGCCAAATTCGCCGATCAGCTCGCCCGCAGCCTGCATGCACGCTACGGGCACTGATCTCCCGCTTTGCGATCATGCGACAACGTGTCACCATTTGCGTTGATCTTGTGACACGCGGCCAGTTTCCACCATCGCCAGAGGATATGTGCATCATTATGCCGGTCAGCATGTTTCAAAACGCCGACACACACTCACTTGAAACCAGTCTCGCGGCCCTGGAAGCCACCGGCGCGAAAATAGCGGCGGTGCGCACCGAAATCGGCAAGGCGATTTTCGGGCAGCGCGCGGTGATCGAACAGACTCTGGTAACGCTGCTCAGCGGCGGCCATCTGCTGCTGGTCGGGGTGCCGGGGCTGGGTAAAAGCCGTCTGGTGGAAACGCTCGGCACGGTGCTGGGGCTGCATGCCGGGCGGGTGCAGTTCACGCCCGATCTGATGCCTGCCGATATTCTCGGCAGCGAAGTGCTGGAGGAAGCGGAGCATGGCCGACGCGCCTTCCGCTTCATCCCCGGCCCGATTTTCTGCCAGCTTCTGATGGCCGACGAGATCAACCGCGCCAGCCCGCGCACACAATCGGCGCTGCTTCAGGCGATGCAGGAGGGTAAGGTCGCAGTCGGCGGCGTGGAGCATGCCCTGCCGCGCCCGTTCCATGTGCTGGCGACGCAGAACCCGGTGGAGCAGGAAGGTACCTATCCACTGCCGGAAGCACAGCTGGACCGGTTTCTGCTTCAGGTCACCCTGACCTACCCGGAGGCCGCCGATGAGCGCGCCATGCTGCTGGCCACCACCGGCGCGGAGGAAGCCCGTCCGCAACAGGCCCTGACGGCCGAGGATCTGCTTCAGGCACAGCGTCTGGTACGGCAGATGCCGGTTGGCGACAGCGTGGTGGATGCGATTCTGGCACTGGTGCGTGGCGCCCGCCCGGAAACCACGGAGGATACGGAATTGCGCCGTTATCTGGCCTGGGGGCCGGGGCCTCGGGCGGCGCAGGCGCTGATGCTGGCGACCCGCGCCCGTGCCCTGCTGGATGGGCGGCTGGCCCCCAGCCTCGATGACGTGGCAGCCCTGGCTCCGCCGGTGCTGCGGCATCGCATGGCGCTGGGTTTCGCCGCCCGCGCCGAGGGCATTCAGCTCGATCAGTTGATCGAGCGCCTGATCGAGCGGATCGGGTGAGTCCAGCCCATATGGCGGCTTCTTCTCATCAGCAGACCCTGCTGCGGGCACAGGCGGAGGCCGAGCGATTGCCGCCTTTGCTGGCGGCGGCGGAGCGGGTGGCGTCCTCCGTCGCACAGGGCGTGCATGGCCGCCGCCGCACCGGCAGCGGCGAGAGTTTCTGGCAGTTCCGCCCATTCTCCCCCGGTGATACGCCCCGCCGCATCGACTGGCGGCAATCCGCACGCTCCGGGCAGGATGCCCCGCGGGGATGGTTCATCCGGGAGACGGAGTGGGAAGCGGCACAGACGGTTTTTCTGTGGACCGACCGCTCTGCCTCCATGCAGTTCCGCTCGGCGGCAGCGACGGTCTCCAAGCTGGAACGGGCCGATCTGCTGTTGCTGGCGCTGGCCTCCCTGCTGCTGCGCGGCGGGGAGCGTGTGCGGCTGCTGGGGGCGGAAACACGCTTCAGCGGCGGACAGGCCGCGCTGGAGGCGCTGGCTATGGCGCTGGACACGCTGGTGCCGGGTGAGGTGCCGCCTCTCTCCGCGCCGGTGCCTCCTTTTTCCCATGCGGTGCTGATCGGCGATTTCCTCGGGCCGCTGGAGGAAATCCGCGCCTCACTGGCCCGGCTGGCGGCGCTGCCGGTGCGGGGATGCGTGCTTCAGATTCTCGATCCGGCCGAAGTGCTGCTGCCCTATGAAGGTCGCGTGCGCTTCACCGGGATGGAAGCCGATGGGGAGGTGCTACTCCCCCGCGTCAACGCGGTGCGGGAGGAATATGCCAGACGGCTGGCCGCCCAGCAGGAAGGATTGGCCGCGCTCTGTGCCGGGATGGGCTTCACCTTCTCCATCCATCGCACCGATCGGGGGCCGGAACTGCCTCTGCTGGCACTGCATCAGGCGCTGGCAGACAGTCGGGCCAGCACCTGATGGGAGACAACCCATGATGTTTCTGTCTCCATGGCTGTTGCTGGCACTCGGCCTGCTGCCGATCCTGTGGTGGCTGCTGCGGGCTACGCCTCCCGCCCCACGGCAGGAGAAATTTCCCAGCCTCCGTCTGCTGCGTGATCTGGCGATGCGGGAGGAAACACCAGCCCGCACGCCATGGTGGCTGCTGGCCCTGCGGATCGCTGCCGCCACGCTGGTGGTCATAGGGCTGGCCGGGCCGGTCTCCACCCCGCTGGAGGCGTTGCCCGGCGCTGCTGGTTCCTCCCACTCACCCCTTCTGCTCGTGCTGGATGATGGCTGGGCCTCTGCCCCGCGCTGGCCGGGCATCCTGCGCGCGGCAGAGCAGAGTCTGGATCGCGCCGCCATGGATGGACGGCAGGCGGCATTTCTGACCACTGCCCCCGGCGGAGACGGCACCCAGCCCACCACCAGCCCGGTCATGGACCCCGCTCTGCTGCGCGCCCGCATCGGTGCGTTGCAGCCTCAGCCATGGGCCACCGATCACCGTGCCGCCGCTGCCATGCTGAACCGGCTGCCGGCCAAGGGATGGGGCGTGGTGGCAATTCCGGATGGTCTCGCCCAACCGGGTGACGATGTGTTCGCCGCGGCATTGAATCACCTCGGCCCGGTGATGAAGGTCGAGACCGAAGGCAGCGCACCCTTGCTGCTGCGCCCGCCCGTGATCCAGCCCGACCGGCTGATCCTGCGCGTATCCCATACCGGACGCAGCGCAGGGACCGATCATGCCGATGTGCTGGCCCAGACCGCCGATGGACGCAGCCTGTCCCGCACCCGCATTGTCCTGCCCGCTACACCGGGTACCGCCGAAGCCCCGCTGACCCTGCCGCCGGAGATCCGCAACCAGCTTGCAAGGCTGGTGCTGGACGGACCACAAGGTGCAGGCGGCATCGTGCTGCTGGATGAACAGTCGCGCCGACGTCCGGTCGGGCTGGTGGCGGCGGATCGCACCGCCGCCGACACGCCGCTGCTCGGCCCGCTCTATTACCTGCGTCGCGCTCTGGAACCCTATGCGGAGGTTCGGGAGGGCAATTTGAACACCCTGCTCTCCCGCGATCTGTCCGTGCTGATCCTCGCCGACCGGCCGGTGGAAAATGAGGAAGAGCGCGCCGCCATCCTGCGCTTCGTCAACAAGGGCGGGGAGCTGATCCGCTTTGCCGGGCCGCATCTGGCCGCGCATCCGGATGATCTGCTGCCGGTCCGGCTGCTGGATGGCGACCGCCAGCTCGGCGGGGCAATGTCATGGGGACATCCGGCGCATCTGGCCCCGTTTCCGCCCGGCCCCTTCGCCGGACTGCCCCCGCTCGGGATGGCGTCCCCTGACATAAGACGGGGTGACACAAGATCCGGCGATCAGAAAGCAGAGGATAAAACCGGGGCCGATATACGGGTCTCGCGGCAGGTCATGGCGGAACCCTCCACCGATCTCGCCACGCATAGCTGGGCGGTGCTGGAGGATGGAACGCCTCTGGTCACCGAGCGCAGTCAGGGGGCGGGGCGCATCGTGCTGTTTCATGTCACCGCCAATACAGACTGGTCCACCCTGCCGCTCTCCGGGCTGTTCGTGGAAATGCTGAAGCGGCTGGTCGGGCTGGCGGCAGGCGTGGCCTCCATTCCGCCCGACACCATGCTTTCCCCCGCCGAGACGCTGGACGGGTTCGGTCAGCCCGGCAGCCCACCGCAGGCCGCAACGCCGTTGCGCGCCGGAGATTTTGCCTCCACCCCGACCTCTCCCCATCATCCACCGGGGCTATACGGACCGGAACAGGGACGGCAGGCGCTGAATATCGGCACTGCCGCCCCTGCCCTTCTCCCCGCTGCACCTATTCCGGGAGCGCGCAACGTCACCGCCGCCCTGCTGGGACGGCAGCATGCGTTCGGACCGGGACTGATTGCCACCGCGCTGGCTCTGCTGGCACTGGATATGCTTCTGTCACTCTGGCTGCGCGGCATGCTGAAACGGGGCGGAGGGGATGGCGGCGGCGCCCTCACAACGCCCGCATCGAAACCCGCCTTTTTCGCCCGGCGGCGTAGAATGCTGAGCCTGCTCATCGGCGGCGCCGTCACCATGGCCGCGCTGCGCCCGCGCTCCGCACCGGCTGCTTCAGGCGGAATCGCCGGGAATCCGGACAGCCATTATCCCTCGCTCGCCATCCATCTCGCTTATGTCGTGACCGGCAATGCGGAGCAGGATGCCATCTCCCGCATGGGGCTGACCGGGCTGGCCGATTTCGTCTCCGGCCGGACCGCCGCGACGATCGCGCCGCCCATCGGTGTGGTGCCGGGGCGGGATGATCTCAGCTTCTACCCCCTGCTCTACTGGCCGCTGACCAGCGACCAGAACCCGGATGCCTTGCCGGAAACCATGCTCGCGGCGCTGAACGATTATATGGCGCATGGGGGCATCATCCTGATCGACACGCGCGATGCCGGGGCCGGGGCCGGCATGAATGGCGGACATGAACGCCTGTTGCAGGCCATCGGGCGCTCCCTGAATGTGCCGCCGCTGACCCCGCTGACGCCGGAGCATGTGCTGGCGCGCAGTTTCTATCTGCTGCACGATTTCCCCGGCCGTTACGCCGGTGGCGAGGTCTGGGTCCAGCGCGATGAGGACCGTGCCAATGACAGTGTCAGCCCGGTGATTATTGGCGGCAATGACTGGGCCTCGGCCTGGGCGGTGGATGATCAAGGGGGCCATCCCTATGCCACCATTCCCGGCGGCGCGCGGCAGAGGCTGCTGGCCTACCGCTTCGGCACCAATCTGGTGATGTATGCGCTGACCGGAAACTATAAGGGCGATCAGGTGCATGTGCCCTCCATTCTCGACCGGCTCGGGCAGTAGGACGGGGATTTGATGCAGACCGATCATATCTCCGCCTCTGATCATATCTCCGCCTCTCTGGGGTTTCAGCCGCTTCTGCCGCTCTGGCTGCTGGGAACACTGGGGGTTCTGTGTCTGCTGGCGCTGCTGCCCGCGCTGCTGCGCCGGGCGCGGGGCTGGCCATGGCGGCTGGCCGCCTTCGCCGCGCTGCTGATCTGGCTCGGCGGTCCGATGCTGGTGCGGGAAACGCGGCAGGGGCTGGCCGATATCGCCCTGCTGGTGATCGACCAGAGCGGGTCCATGGCGCTGAAGGACCGCACCAAGCTGGCCGAACAGGCCCGCAGCATTCTGACGCGGACCATTCCCCAGCCCGGTCGTGCTGGTGAACCTCCGCTGGAACTGCGCACCGTCACCGTACCGGAGCATGGCCGTGACGGTACGAAACTTTTTGCCGCCATCGCGCAGGGGCTGGCCGATATTCCACGCGACCGGCTGGCTGGAATCGTCGCCGTCACCGACGGGCAGGTGCATGACGTGCCGCCCTCCATTGCCAAAGGCACGCCTCCGGCTTTCAACGCGCCGCTGCATGTGCTGCTGACCGGGCGGGGCGAGGAAACCGATCGCCGCCTGCGCATGATCGAGGCCCCGACCTACGGCATTGTCGGCAAGACCGTCTCCCTGCGCGTGGCGGTGGAGGATCTGGGCGTCGCCAACCCTGCCAATGGGGCCTCCCCTGGGGCCTCCCCGGGGGCGGAGTTGACCCTCCGCCGTGATGGAGAGGCTCCGGTGACGTACACCGTGCCGATCGGGCAGGAATACCCCATTACCCTGCCTGTGACCCATGAGGGGCCGAGCGTCATCGACATGACGGCGGCAACGCTGCCGGGAGAAGTCTCGACCATCAACAACCACGCTGTCGTCACCCTCAACGGGGTGCGGGACCGGCTGCGCGTGCTGCTGGTCTCCGGCGAGCCGCATCAGGGCGAACGAGCATGGCGGCGGCTGCTGAAAGCCGATCCCTCGGTCGATCTGGTGCACTTCACCATTCTGCGGCCACCGGAAAAAGACGATAATACACCCCTCAACGAACTCTCGCTGATCGCCTTTCCGGTGCGGGAGTTGTTTCAGCAGAAAATCCGTGATTTCGATCTCATCATTCTCGACCGGTTCCAGAACCGGGGGATTCTGCCGCAAATCTACCTGCGCAACATCGCCGATTATGTGCGGCAGGGCGGCGCCCTGCTGATGACTGCCGGGCCGGAATATGCCAGCCCGGTGAGCCTCGCCAATTCTCCGCTGGGGGAGGTGCTGCCCGCCATGCCGCATGGGCAGGAGTCCGACGATCCGCTTTCTGCCGTGATAGAAGGCGGGTTCCGCCCGCAGGTGACCCCACTCGGCACCCACCATCCGGTGACGGAGAAACTGCCCGGCGCACCGGGAGGGGGAAAAGATACCGCTTCGGAATGGGGATCGTGGTACCGCTATATCGCCACGGACAGCCCGGATAATCCGGGGCATGACCAAACGGGGCATGGCCAAACTGTGCTCGCCACCCCGGATGGCGCGCCGCTGCTGATTCTGGACCATGTGGGCAAAGGGCGGGTGGCGCTGCTGCTATCCGACCAGATCTGGCTATGGTCACGCGGACATCAGGGGGGTGGTCCTCAGGCGGAGCTGCTGCGTCGCGTCGCACACTGGGCCATGAAGCAGCCTGAGCTTGAGGAACGCGCCCTGACGGCACAGATCACGCAGGGGCGTCTGACAGCCCTGTTGCGCAGCCCGGAGGATATTGCCCCCGGCACGGTGACCGTGACCGATCCTGACGGCAAGGACACCAGCGTTCCCCTGCATATCACCGGGCCGGGGCGGGCGGAGGCCAGTCTACCCGCCGCCACACCCGGTGTCTGGCGCGTGCGTTATCGTCCGCCGCTGTCTGCTGAACCCGCTTCTCAGGAAGGGGACAAGGCTGCATCCTCTGAACTGACTGCTTTCGTGGCGGCATCCCCGCCTGATCCGGTGGAGGTCGCCGATCTCCGCGCCACGGCGACCGTGCTGAATGGCGCAGCCCGGCTCAGCGGTGGCAGTGTGCAATGGCTGTCGCCCGCAGGGGTACCCGCTATCCGCCGCGTCTCCATGGACGCGCACGCCGCTGGAAATGGCTGGATTGGCCTGCGCCGCAATGATGCCCATCTGGTGACCGGAATTGATGCGCTGCCGCTTTTACCCGGCTGGATCGCTCTGCCGCTGATCCTGTTGCTGATCCTGGCAGCGTGGCGGCGTGAGGGACGATAATTGGGACACATGGGGGAAGACTGTTCAGCCTGATGCATCCGCAATTTTTCCACTGCGTCACAAGCAGGACGACACAAGAAACACGACAGGGAAACAGAAATGGCCAGACAGCCCGATTTTCATGAGAATAATCAGGATGCCGCGTCTGCGCGCTGGTCTCCGACAGTGGCGCTGGCGGGATTTATCGCTTTCTGCCTGCTGGTGGCAGCCGTTGATGGTGTCTTTACGCAGGGCGGCGTGCGCGACTGGTATCCATCACTCACCAAACCGCCCGGAACACCGCCGAACTGGGTCTTTCCGGTCGTCTGGACCACGCTATATATCATGATCGGTGTAGCAGGCTGGCTGCTATGGCGCCGCAGGGCATGGAGCACGCTACGCCTGTGGGGCTGGCAGATTCTGATCAACGCGCTGTGGAACCCGATTTTTTTCGGCCTCCACCAGATCGGGATCGCGCTGATTGTGATTATGGCGCTGCTGGCCCTGATTTTTCGTTGCATCCAGCGCTTTAAAGCGATTGATGCTCTGGCGGCGTGGCTGTTTGTGCCATATGCCGTATGGGTCTGCTATGCTACCTATCTGAATGTCGGCTTCTGGTGGCTGAACTGAACCGCATGCACCCGCCTCTGCCATCGGGCACCGGGCGGAAGGGAGTATTCATTCTGATGGCGTATCGCCTGACTTCTTCTTTGTCGTTTCGCACACGCTGTGGCGGTATTCTGGCGGTTCTGGTGACCACCCTCTGCATTGTTCCGGAGCATACTGCGCAGGCGCAGGGCATGGGTATGCACAACAACCCGCACGCCTCAGAACCCAAGGTGCAGCAGGCTCCTCCCCCCTCTCTGCCCGGCTCCAAACCTGCCAGCCATACGCCGGTGCCGCCGCCCGACAAATCGCTGGCCGATATGCAGCCGAATGACGCCCTGTTCGATGCCATCAACCGCGGCGATGTCCCTGCCGCCCGCGACGCCCTGTCACGCGGCGCGCAGCTGGAGGCACGCAATGTGCTGGGCATGACCCCTCTGGAGCTGTCGGTGGATCTGGGGAGGAACGAGATTTCCTTCCTGCTGCTCTCCATGCGTCCGCCCCCGGACAGCGCCGCCGTCATCAGCGGTCCAGCCCCTAAACCGGTTGCTACAGCCGGCAAGGGGACCAGGAGCAAGGGCAGCAAATCCCATCATGAGGATAGCGCCGCAATCTCCGCCACACAGCCGAAACAGGCCAGCGCCAATGAAACAGGCTTTCTAGGCTTTAATCGCTAGCTCTTATGCGTCCGGTCGGCCGGGAAACAGTCCGACCGGAAAAGACTGTGCGGAAAGCGGATTGCAGAACACCGCCAGTTATGTCTAAAACCCCTCCCACTCACCAGCGGGCCGGGTTAGCACAGTGGTAGTGCAGCGGTTTTGTAAACCGAAGGTCGGGGGTTCAAATCCCTCACCCGGCACCAGTTTGGATGGTTGGGTGTGCTCAGCTTTTCCAGACAATCTGATCGCCCCTTTGCATCGCCTGCACGGCAGAGCGCACCTGTCCATGTGCTGCCGTCATCATAACAAGCGGGAGATTGTTTCCACGGCTTTCCAGATGCGCCTGAAGCTGCCCCCCATTAAACCAGGCATTGATCCACATCATCCGTGGCTGCGCCCGTGCAATGTGGCTGATGGAGGATGGCAGGCGACAGCGGGTTATGCCGGGCCTCCAGACAGCGTGTGAAAGATTGCCTGGTTTTCCGGATGACATGCGCGACCGGCTGGATGAAGGGCCAGGCAATGCCATCATCCTGCCCATGAGCCGTAGCGACATCGCCGATTATCCGGGCCTGACGATTGAAACCATCTCTGCCGCACCTTGACAGCGTTACGGCGGGAAGGACTGGTCAACATCTGTAAATCCCAAATTTTGCTCCTTTCCCGTCCTTTCCTCAAGCTGAACGATGCCCCCCATATCGCGCAGGTGCACTGACACGATATGGGGGGAGAAGCCTCAGATCAGGCTGTTACCGCCATATCCATGCCGACCGTCTTATCAACCGGATAAGGCCCTCCAGCCCTGATCTGAATCGCCAGCAGCGCGATACTGTCAGGGGCACGCTCCCCAAGTGGCAGAACGGCATTGCCGTTGGTCCAGCGGCAAGGCACGGCCTCCATCGCACCCCACCCCGGCAGGTCGCTTTGTCTTAGATGACACTCGATATGACGAGTGGACGCGGCCTCGAACAGAAGAACCTCGCCAACCAGCACCCCGAGTTGCCGACGATCATCGACGAACGGGCCGATCATATCGCAGGGACGGCTGCTGCGGGAGGCGATGCGCACATCCCTGACATCTCCCGACACCATGAACATGACACGATCCTCGGTCTTGCGGACAGGACGGAGGATCTGCCCACCATCGGTCACCAGATGCAGCGCCGCATCATCCGTCAAACGGGCTGTGACCGTGCGGTCAGGAAGACCGGCCTGTTCCGCGCGGGCCTCGATCTGACGGAACAGCGGCTCGACAAAATCCCGCGATACACAGAGAGGCGCCGCGGCAGCGTTCCAATCCAGATTGCGCCGACCATTGATCGCCACAACGCGGCCTTTGCTCTGGAAGGCATAACGGTTACCGGTATCGAGATAGCTTTCCGTCAGAACACCATCCGCTTTGATCACCGAATGGGTCTCGGTTTCGATATGATAGCAATCATAAACCATGAAGGTTTTATCATAGAGGATAGAACGCCCATTCACGAGCATTCTCACCGGAACGAAGGCTCCGTCGAGGAACAGGCAATGTTCACCCGTGATCAGCATATCCTTGCACGGGACATCTGGAGCAATAGCATCTTTCAGCACGCGCACCGGATAGCCGGCAAGATCATCAGGAACGGAAGGCTGGACCCGCATCTGTGATTTCCCAACCCATGTCACCTTGCGGACAGAGACTGTTCCACCATGATAGGTGACGATCTCATCCCCAACCTCAATGTCCTGTACAGGAACATCTCCCCGCGCCAGCGTGATCATGCTGTCAGGCAGGAAGCAGGGCGCCGATCCATCGATACCGGCATAGGTCACCAGCCTGCCGCCACCCGCCACGGTCGTCGGCTCTGTAACGGTGGCACCGGCAGAGACCGTCATGGTGAAAGCACCCGCCGAGGCATTACCCAGATAAGGGGACGTGACCGTAGCACCGGACATGACTGTCACATTGGCGGCACTATCCGCATCGGGGCCGCTATTGATATAGGTGTCGTTGATGGAACTGCCCCCGGCGGAAATCCTGACCACATTCGAATTATAGGTATTTCCCGACACCACCCCGCCATTGGCAACGACCAGATAGCCGTTCACTTCCAAAGAATCCGTCATCGTACCGCCATTGAGCACGGAGACCGTCGGAACACCGCCGGCAATCGTCGCCCCGGACACGACCGCGCCGCTGGAAATGGTCAGCGTGTTGATGCGGGACATCAACACAGGGCCGGTGACGGATTGCGTACCGCTCTGGTAATAGGTCACGCCGCTGATATTGACCGCAGACCAGTTGCCGCCGCTCAGAAAGGTGAAACCTGAAAGCGGGGGCTCGGTATTCGGGGTTCCACTGCCATATGTGGCCGCCATGGAAACGACAGAGCCAGAGGTCGCCGTCAGCGCAGATACATGTGCGCCGGAGGATACAACGGCAGTCGCGCCCGCCCCCACTGTCAGCCCGGACACATTCGCACCGGAGCCGACGACGACACGCAAGCCATTCACTGTTCCACTGTTGAAAGTCGCCCCATTCAACGTCCCGCCTGACGTCACCGAAACGGTCGCAGCGCCATCCGCAGCGGGGCCATCATTGACAAAGGTATCATTGATGGAACTGCCGCCAGCGGCAATCGTCACCACATTCGAATTATAGGTATTCCCCGATACAACCCCGCCATTGGCAACGATCAGATAGCCGTTTACCTCGACAGACTCCGTCATGATGCCACCGCTGAGAACAGACACGGTGGGAACGCCTCCATCCAGAATGGCACTGGAAACAACCGCGCCGCTGGAGATAGTCAGCGTGTTGATGTGGCCCAGCACCACCGGTCCGGTCACCGAAGTCGCGCCGCTTTGATAATAAGTCGTGCCGTTGCTATTGACGGCGGACCAATTGCCGCCACTGAGATATGTAAGGCTCATTGAGGTCTGGCTCCATCGCTGTTGAGTGCTGCCATTGAAGGAATTGTCTTGATGGTTGAAATAACCGCTTCAGGCGTAATCAAACGTGAGCATTCAAACTGCCTGTCCGTGTTTTCATGGCGCGGACACCAGAAAATATTATTGTGATCAAACATGATTCTGGGATCATTCCAGCAGGAATTACAGGCATTCCAGTTGATGACCCGGTATGGCGTATAAAATTCGTTGGTCGGGTGGGTAAAACCCGAAATCAACACGACATCAATCCCGACTGCCCAGGCCAGCCAGGAAAGTCCTGAGCTGGTACCAATAAAAAATTCGGCATGGGTCAGCCAGCGTACACGCTCTTCCAAAGGACGATTACCGGTCTGATCCTCGCAGCCATGTGGAAGATGGTTCCAGACCCAGTTTTTGCCATGTACCGATTTCTGATCGATACAGATCACCCGCAATCCCTGATCTTTCAGGAATTTGATGACCTCTCTCCATCCATCGGGATTGTTCCAATATTTGCACTGCGATGATGCCTGCGCGGCAATGCAGACATAGCGCTCCTCGATGGGTCTGGAGTCATCACGGACAGCGATTGCAGGCCTGACCTCACCCGGATCGACACCCAGTATATAGGCCGCCGTCTTGTGGAGGCCGACATGCCGGAAGTCGCTGGGCTGCCAGTTATTTTCGGTATCCGTAAAGAACAAACCAATCCGGTAGGTTGCATAGGCTCGTTCCTGCAGATCGGACTTGGCCAGAACTTCCTTCGTGGTGAATTCGATGTTCGGATACTGATCCTTGAACAAGGCAATAAATTTATCAGCAACGACACAAATCGTTCTGGCGCCTGTTTTCTCCTGAAAGCGCGGCACATAGGAGAACCAGCCAATCGCATCTCCCAGCGTGCCAACCGGGATCTGGATCAGGATGATCTTGTCGGCCGGATCGAACTGATGATGGAAAACATCCCTGATACTGCCATCATCGGATACAAAAAAAACCCTGATCTCATAGCGCAGAAAATATCGCTTCGCCGATTGCAGACGACCATTTTTCAGATCGCCGTGGTACAGGATTACGCCAGATGCCTTATCACGCAGTGTCACCCGCCAGACACCATCCTCCCGCTCTGGAAAATGGACTCTGGCACCGTCGTTGAAATCAAAACGAATATCCTCAACCCCTTCCTGCGTCGGGACGGACGGAGCGGGAAGATATGCCCCTCCATGGAGGCAGGCAGACTCTGCAACCAAAACAGGAAACCCCTTATTTGCGCTGATTTTCAATCAAGAAAATAGGACAACTATCTTTTTCAAAGACAACAAAGCTTTATTTTGCAATGTAATTGATAACCCAGCCACGCTAACACAATATTATTTATATAGTTTCAAGAATTATTATTAAATAATTCTTTATTTGTGATTGAATATTGATTTGTTATTTTTCTACTGCTGGTAATATTTTTATCCAGCCATCAGAGACTGCCGGCAGCCACCTGAACGCAGAAAGGCGTGCAGGATAATGGCACGCAGCTGGTTTTTATCTGAACAGGCTGGCTGGGGCGGGAGGATTCGAACCTCCGCATGGCGGAATCAAAATCCGCTGCCTTACCGCTTGGCTACGCCCCAACATGCCGTAACGCGGAGGATCAACCGGACAGGCAATCCTGCGCACCGCCGCTTGATAAGCGGAACCGGCGCGCAGGTCCATCCCCCTGATCAGGATTTAGTGCCGGAAATGGCGCATACCGGTGAACACCATGGCCAGACCGGCCGCATCCGCCGCGGCGATCACCTCATCATCCCGCACCGAGCCACCCGGCTGGATCACGGCCGTGGCACCAGCGGCAGAGGCGGCCTCCAGACCGTCGGCGAAGGGAAAGAACGCATCCGACGCCACCACGCTGCCTGCGATCAGCGCGCCGCCTTTCTGGGCGGCAATGCGGGCGCTGTCGACGCGGCTCATCTGCCCGGCACCAATGCCGGTGGTGGCCAGATCCTTCGCATAGATGATGGCGTTTGACTTCACATGCTTGCAGACGCGGAAGGCGAACAGAAGATCGCGCCATTCCGCATCGGTTGGTACCCGCTTCGTCACCACGCGCAGATCCTGGCGCTGGATGCGGCCATTATCGCGTGTCTGCACCAGCAGGCCGCCCGCCACGCTCCGCACCGCCATGCCCTGCTCAGCCGGGTCCGGCATGCCACCCGTCAGCAGCAGACGCAGCGCCTTCTTGCGTGCCACGATCTCCAGCGCGGCCTTATCCGCATCGGGGGCGACGATCACCTCGCTGAAAATGCTGGTGATGCGCTCGGCCGCTTCTGCGTCCAACGTGCGGTTGAGGGCCACGATCCCGCCGAAAGCCGAAACCGGATCGCAACGCAGCGCCAGATCCCACGCTTCCGCCAGACTGGCCGCCGAGGCGACGCCACAGGGATTGGCGTGCTTGACGATGACGACACTCGGCTGCTCGAACTCCGCCACGCATTCAAAAGCGGCATCGGTGTCGTTGATATTGTTATAGCTCAGCTCCTTACCCTGAAGCTGACGCGCAGTGGCAACGCCGGGACGCGCGCCCAGCGCATAGAAGGCGGCGCTCTGATGCGGATTCTCGCCATAGCGCAGACCCTGCCTCAAGCTGCCGCCGATGGAGAAATGACGCGGAAATTCCTCCTGAACCGTCCCCTGGGTCGCAAACCAGGTTGCAATGGCGCTGTCATAGGCCGCCGTGCGGGAAAAAGCCGCCGCCGCCAGCCGACGGCGCAGCGTGGCATCCGTGCCGCCATGCGCGGTGAACTGCTCCAGTACTGCATCATACTGCGCCGGATCGGTGACGATGGTGACGTGGTCGTGGTTTTTAGCCGCCGCACGGGTCAGGGCGGGGCCGCCAATATCAATGTTTTCGACACAGGTTTCGAAATCCGCGCCGGAGGCAACGGTGGCTTCGAACGGGTAAAGATTGACGCAGACCAGATCAATCGGAGCAATGTCGTGCTCATTCATCTGCGCGACATGCTCCGGCAGATCACGACGACCGAGAATACCGCCATGGATCTGCGGCACCAGCGTTTTCACCCGCCCATCGAGAATCTCGGGGAAACCGGTATGCGCTGAGACATCCTTGACCGCCACTCCCACCTCCCGCAGCGCCGCGGCGGAACCGCCGGTGGAGAGAATCTCCACCCCGCCAACTGCAAGCGCCTTGGCAAAGGGGATTAACCCGGTCTTGTCAGAGACGGAAATCAGGGCACGACGAATAGGGGCGGTAGCGGTCATGATGGGTGCGAACTCCGGCTTGAAGACTGCCAGCGTGTCTCCCAAGCCGTGCGCGGCGACAAGAGCCTTCGCCGCATGCCCGCCCCTCTGCTGTCTTATGGGCCTCCTGCCTTTGGGAAGTCAGCGGGCGGCGTGAAGCTCCGGCCGCACTGGCAGGTTCTGGGCTTCGCGCACCGCCACCCAGGCTTTCGTCACAGCGTCGGAGAACATCATCCCGGGTGCCTTCTGACAGACGCGATAGACGGTGCGGGCGCGTTCGATCTTGTGCGGGGTGCTGTCCGGCAGCTCTGCCGTCGGCAGTCCCTTCGCGGCGGCGTTGCTTTCCAGAGTGCGGAAAGCATCATCGATTGTCTCGAACCAGCCGATCTTGCGGGAGGAAATATGGTTGCGCACCACCATCGCTTCGATCCGGCGACTGTTGACCACCTCCCCCACCGCAGCGCTGTAATCGGCGCAGCGCGGGCGATAGTTGTCCGTGGCGGCCTGAGCCTGTTTGACGGGCAGAAAGCCACTGACTGCAACAGCCACAGCGGCAAGCCGGGCAAACGGATGAAGCATCTTCCTGGAAAGGTGCATGATGGGTGATCTCCGGCACGTCGGTTCGACAGACCCGGCGGTAATGCCGGATATGTCTCATTTAGACATGTCGAACGGCGGATGCACCCATCTTCGCACCTGCACAATACTATGTCACAATCCGGCAGATGTTCTGCAATATAAGGCCGTTTCAAGGCAACGCAGAGAGAGCGTGAGAAGGAATGCCTCTCTTTTGTCTCGGTGCTATTCTTTCTCGATCGTGCATTGCAGGGGATGCTGGTTATGGCGGGCCAGATCCATCACCTGCGTTACCTTGGTCTCGGCGACCTCATAGGTGAAGACACCGCAGACCCCTACCCCGCGCCGATGCACATGCAGCATGATCTGGGTCGCTTCTTCGCGGGTTTTCTGAAAAAACCGCTCCAGCACATGCACGACGAACTCCATCGGCGTGTAATCGTCGTTCAGCATCAAGACCTTATACAAGGACGGCTTGCGTGTTGCCGGGCGCGTTTTCGCAATCAGTCCGGTGCTGGTGCCATCCCCGGCATGACCCTGCCCGTGCTCATCGCTGCCATGGATATCGATCATGGTATTCTTCCCGTCATGAAGCCGTACCATGCGCCGCTTGGGCGCGGCGCGTTCCAGCCTACCATATCGGATCAGGGCTGGCGGGGGAAAGAGGGAGCAGGCAGGGAAAAGCACCTGATGCATTCTGCAGGCACAAGCACACCGGAAGCGGGATCGCTCACCCCATCCGATCGACGGCAGCAGAGACACGCTCGGTCAGAGGGGCCAGCGCCTGCTCCGCCACCCGCATGGAAGCATCAGCCAACCGGCTGGTATCCACCACGGCTTTTTCCATCACATCGCGGGCAAAGCTGTTCTGGACCTCAATCATATCCTGCACGGAGCGGGTTTCCGCCATACGGCGCATGGCATTGGTGGCCGTTTCCAGACCATCCTGAGCACTGGCAAGCCATTGACGGGACAGTTCCTGAAACCCGCTGGCCCAGACCTGACTGCACTGAAGCAAGGCGTCAAAATTGTCGCGATGGAAGGCCATCAGATCGTCAGGGCCTGGAATCATGCTGTATCATTCCCGTTCATCCCGCGCCGGGAGGGAGCGGAGGAGACGTTCAGACTATACGGCCTGGTCTGTCCGGCATGGGCAGGCGTCATTAATTACCATGCCCGGACCGTCATCAAACATGAGCCGTCATGTTGCATTGCAACACGAGGTGTCAGGTAGCCCTCCCTCCCGTTAAAGTCAATGACGGCAAGGCTTCCTCATCGCCGCCAGCCTTGCCGGATGGCTCAATGATGACAGTTCCGCAACACCGGGGGGTTATCCGCCACGGCCAAGAACCGCTCTGCAAATCATCTGTTAACATACCGGAAATATTGCTTTTCCCGGCAAACGACGCTGGACAGCAGCCGTGCTCGCCTATTAGGTTTAATAATGCATGGGGGGATGGACCGTGGGGCGTATAAAAGCTGACAGAGCGCAGGCAAGCCGGGCCATTGCAGCAGAGGAGACACCCGTCATGATGGTGTCCCCTCTCCGCCGCAGCTGGCGCGCCCGGCTTACCCCCGCCCTGTTCGGCAAGATCGTCCTGCGCAGCACCATCATCGGCGGGCTGCATGTGTCTGCAGGAGCCGCGTTCCTCACCACCGCAGCAACCGGTTTTTCCACTACGGCCTACGCCCAGATCGGTTCCGAGCGCTACAGCTCCATCGTCGTCGATGCCAATACCGGGGCTGTTCTTTCCGCCTCCAGCCCCGATGAACTGCGTCACCCCGCCAGCCTGACCAAGATGATGACGCTGTATATGCTGTTCGAGGCATTGCGGGATCGCCGGGTCTCCCTTGATGATCTGGTTCCGGTCTCCGGTCATGCCGCCT
Source organism: Granulibacter bethesdensis CGDNIH1 (assembly GCF_000014285.2). NCBI lineage: Bacteria > Pseudomonadati > Pseudomonadota > Alphaproteobacteria > Acetobacterales > Acetobacteraceae > Granulibacter > Granulibacter bethesdensis. The sequence goes on from NC_008343.2 coordinate 1,858,154, forward strand.
CCATGTCGCCCTCCAAGCTCGGGCTGGTCCCCGGCACAAGGCTGACGGTCGAGGAAGCCATTCTCGGCCTGGTGACCAAATCCGCCAATGATGCCGCCGCCGCTGTCGGTGAGATGCTGGGCGGTAGCGAGGAGCAGTTCGCGCAGATGATGACCATCCGCGCCCGTGCGCTCGGCATGACCCGCACCGTGTTCCGCAACGCATCCGGCCTGCCGGACCCGGACCAGATCAGCACCGCCCATGATATGGCTGTGCTGGCCCGTCATCTGATTCTCGATTTCCCATCTGAATATCGTTACTTCAGCACGCCCAGCTTCGTGTTTCACCGCCATGTGATCCCGAACCATGATCGCATGCTCTCCATCTACCCGGGTGCGGACGGGCTGAAGACCGGTTATACCAATGCATCCGGGCTGAATCTGGTCACATCCGCCCTGCGGAGCGACGTCAGGCTGATCGGCGTGGTGTTCGGCGCCTCCAACAAATATGAGCGCGACAGCCATATGGCAGCGCTGCTCAATGCCGGATTCAGGCAGGAAGGCGTGCAGTCTGACGGTATGGCTGTGGCACAGGCACGGGCACCGTCCTTCATCTCCTCCGCCCATGCGTCGGCCATGCCGGTTTCCGCACGGATGCGGGTGGCCCGCCATCAGGCGCGCGTTCCTGCCGCACGGGAGGTCGAGGTGGCCGAGGCCCCCGTCATGCCGCGCAGCAGACTGCACCGCTCCGTCTCCGTGGTGCAGGTCGGTGCTTTCAGCACCCGTGCCGCCGCCCAGCGGGCTGCGACCGGAGCCGCCCATCAGGATGGCGGCAAGGTGCAGGTGACACCCGTTATGGTGAAGGGACAGAAGCTGTGGCGGGCACAGGTCCAGAAAATCTCATCTCTCGTCAAACCATCCAAGGCACGCCACACACAGGTGGCGGCCCGTTAAGCCCTCCTGATTTTTTCGGCTGACGGCCTTATATCTGTTCCAGCTACCCGCCAGGGCGGCTTCCCGGAAGGGGCGAAATGTTTTTCCATTTCGCCCCATTGCTTGTGCACATTTGCTGACAGGGCCTGCACAGCCTGCCCCCTGTCGATTTCTGTCGATCAAAAATCGTGAGGATACAGAATTCCATGAATCAGGCGCATCGGATCGTGGTCGTGGGCGGTGGAGCCGGTGGACTTGAACTCGTCACCGCTCTGGGCAACACGCTGGGGAAACATGGCAAGGCCCATGTGACACTGATCGACCGCGCACGGGCGCATGTCTGGAAGCCTCTGCTGCACATCATTGCCGCCGGCAGCATGGATCCCGGCGAACATCAGGTGAACTATCTGGCGCAGGCAAAATGGAACCATTTCGACTTCCGACTTGGGGAGATGATCGGGCTGGACCGGCAGGCACAGCTGGTTCATCTGGGCGAAATGCGGGATGAGGAAGGGCGGCAGATCACGGCTCCCCGCTCCATCCCTTATGACACGCTGGTCATCTGCCTCGGCAGCGTGACCAATGATTTTGGCACGCCGGGCGCGGCTCAGTATGCTGTGCCGCTGGATACCCCGACCGAGGCCGTCCGCTTCAACCGTCGCCTGTTGAATGCTTGTATCCGCGCGCAATCTCAGGATGGTCCGCGGCACCCCGGTCAGCTGCATGTCGCGATTATCGGCGCGGGGGCCACCGGCAGCGAACTGGCCGCCGAGCTGCATCGTACCGCCCGTCAGATGGTGGCCTATGGCCTCGACCGGATCGACCCGCAACGGGACATGCGCATCATGCTGATAGAAGCGGCGTCACGCATTCTCCCTGCCCTGCCGGAGCGTATGTCGGTCGCGACCGAAGAATTGCTGAAAGAGCTGGGGGTTGAGGTCATGACGAACTGCCGCGTGGCTGAAGTACGGGAAGACGGGGTGCAACTTTCCTCCGGTACATTCCTGCCGGCCGAGCTGGTCGTGTGGTCAGCCGGAGTCAAAGCCCCGGATTTTCTGCGCGACATTGACGGGTTGGAAACCAATCGCGCCAATCAGCTGGTGGTCGAACAGACGCTTCAGACCACCCGTGATCCGAACATCTTCGCCTTCGGCGACTGTGCCGCCTGCCCGCTGGATGAGACCGGGCGTCTGGTCCCCCCGCGCGCCCAGGCGGCTCATCAGCAGGCCAGTCACATGGTCGGGCAGATCAAACGCCGCATGGCCGGAGAGGCGCTCAAACCCTATCATTACCGGGATTTCGGTTCTCTGGTTTCGCTGGGACGCTACAGCACGGTCGGTAATTTGATGGGGTCTCTGGTCGGCAAGAATATGTTTATTGAGGGCTATTTTGCCCGACTGATGTATCGTTCGCTCTACAAGATGCATGAGGTGGCCGTGTCAGGCTGGTGGCGTACCATGGTGGATACACTGGCACGCAGCCTGTCCTCCCGCGTGGAACCGACCGTGAAACTGCATTGACGTCAGGGCAGGGTGTTTCTATTGCCCCGGGTTCAGGCGGCATATTGCCGCGCGCTGGTATAGTGGGTCAGAGTGGCGGAATATCCGCATTGAGGCCGGGGAGTGGATTGAATGGACGGTGAGTCCGACTCAAAGCGTATCATCCTGCATCGGCCGGAGGATTTCGTCGGCATGCGCGCAGCCGGACGGCTGGCGGCAGAGACGCTGGATTTCATCACTCCCCATGTCCGCCCCGGCATCACGACCGAAAAACTGAACCAGCTGTGCCATGATTTCATTGTCGATCATGGCGCCATTCCCGCGCCGTTGAACTATCGCGGCTTCCCGAAATCGATCTGCGTCTCCATCAACCACGTCGTCTGTCACGGCATTCCCGGTGAGAGAAAGCTGGAGGATGGCGATATCCTCAATATTGATGTCACCGTCATTCTGGATGGCTGGCACGGCGACAGCAGCCGCATGTATGCGGCCGGCACCCCGGCCACCAAAGCCCGCGTGCTGATGGATGTGACCTATCAAAGCCTGATGCGTGGCATCGAAGCGGCAAAGCCCGGCGCAACACTGGGCGATATCGGTCATGCGATCCAGAGCTTTGTGGAAAGCAAGCGCATGTCGGTTGTACGGGATTTCTGCGGTCATGGAATTGGCCGTACCTTTCACGCCGCCCCCAATGTGCTGCATTACGGTCGCCCCGGCAGCGGTAGCGTGCTGAAACCGGGCATGTTCTTCACCATAGAGCCAATGGTGAATGCGGGCCGTCCGGACGTAAAGGTTCTGGACGATGAATGGACCGCAGTCACACGGGATCGCAGCCTGTCCGCACAATATGAACATATGATTGGCATCACAGAGACAGGCGCTGAAATTTTCACCCTCTCCCCTGCCGGATACAATGCGTGGCCCTATCCAGTCTGACGATACGCGAAAGAAAATAGGAAACCGGCGGAATGGCTAAAGGCGTCGGAGAAGCTTCTGGCCCGCTGGGCAGACATATCCTGCGCCAGGAAACATCGGTTTCCGAAACCCTCTCCCCCGCGCGCTCTGTCGAGGATGTTGCTGCCAACTCTGCCCTGGTGACATCCGTTCCTCCCGGCAAAGGAACCGAGGGGCATCGTGCCAGGATGCGCCAACGGCTGCTGACGCATGGGCCGGAGGCGCTGGCGGATTACGAAATGCTGGAGATGCTGCTGTTTCTGGCGCTTCCCCGCCGCGATACCAAGCCGCTGGCAAAAGACCTGCTGAACCATTTCGGCAGTTTTGCAGCCGTCATCAGTGCATCCCCCAGAGAACTGACCACCATCAAGGGAGTGGGAGAAGCAGGTGCCGCGGCGCTGGCTCTGGTGCGGGCGGCATCGCTGCGTTTGCTACGCGCCGATGCCGTGGCACAGCCGGTATTGAACAACTGGGAAAGGCTGATCGCCTATCTCAACGCTTCTCTGGCGAGGGAAAAGAACGAGCAGTTCCGGGTGCTGTTTCTCGACAACCGCAACCAGCTGATCGCGGATGAAATACTCGCACATGGCACGGTCAATCACGCACCTGTCTATCCACGGGAAGTCGTGAAACGTGCCCTGGAACTGCATGCGACCGCCCTGATCGTGGTCCACAACCATCCCAGCGGAGATCCCACCCCATCCGCCGAGGATATCCGTATGACCAGAGAATTACGGGAAGCCGGGCGTCTTCTCTCGCTTGATCTGCATGACCATGTCATCATCGGGCGGCATGGCTGGAGCAGTTTTCGCAAGCAGGGCCTGCTGTGACCATATCCACGCTTATTGCCTTCAAATATAATGCGCCTTTTAATTGCCGCTTCGGCAAGACTATTCTTAATGACGAAGGACGGTAGCCATGGGAAATAACATGACACGCGTACTGGTCATAGAAGACGATGAAGAAGTCGGTCCGTCCCTTCAGTCAAATCTGCTTGCCCGTAACTACGATACCCAGCTGGCGATCACAGGTACGCAAGGGCTGGAGGCAGCAACCAAATCCGGCTTCGATGTTATGATTGTTGATCGGATGCTGCCTGAACTGGATGGGTTAAGTCTGATCGGACGATTGCGGGAGCAGAATATTCAGACACCTGCCCTTGTCCTGAGCGCGCTTGGGGCAGTGGATGATCGTATCGAAGGACTACGTGCGGGCGGGGATGATTATCTCGTCAAACCTTTTTCGCTGGAAGAACTCGTAGCACGAATCGAGGCGCTGGTCCGGCGCCCGGTCAGTCAGGCCAGCCTGCAACTGCGCGCTGGCCCGCTGCGGCTGGATCTGCTGAACCGCACGCTTTCCTGCGAGGACAAAACGGTCGATCTGCTGGCCATGGAACTGAAGCTGCTGGAATACATGATGCGGCGTCCTGATCAGGTGGTGACCCGGGCGATGCTGCTGGAAGACATCTGGCGTTATCGTTTCCTGCCGGAAACCAATCTGGTCGATGTGCATATGGGCAAACTGCGTCGCAAGCTGGCCGAGGCTGGCGGTGACGGGCTGATCCATACCGTCCGCGGTGCCGGTTTCATGCTGCGCATTCCCGCCGAGACCAGCCACCTGCCCTCCGCCTGACATCCGGCAGGACACGCTCTTTTGTCATCCAGCCATGCGCCGCCGAACACATCCAGTCCCGCCTCCCTCCCTGCCGTGATCAGGGAAATCTTCCACACCACCACCTTCCGGCTGGCAATGGCACTGGGAGGATCATTCCTGCTGGCCATTCTGTGTCTGTTTTCATTCATTTATGTACAGACATCCATTCTGGAAACCGAACGTGTAGACAGAACGCTGGCGCATGATGCCAGAGAACTGGTCGCGGATCGTATGGAGGATACGCTCCGCGCCGTTGATCTGAATGTCGTGAATGATCTGCACCGGGTGACACTGGTTGGTGTTTTCGAGGCCGATGGCACGCGCATTGTCGGCAATCTGCTGCATCTGCCTACGTATCTGCCGGTAGATGGGGTTGCGCATGGCATCAAACTGCTGCGTCTGGCTGGCGAACATAGCGTGCGCGAAAAAATGCGTGCCGTCGCTCTGCGTATTCATGACGGACGGATTCTGATTCTGGCCCGCAATATCGAACAACTGGATGAATTGCGGCATGTGGTGCTGGGTGCCCTGCTGATGGGGGTCGTGCCTGCCGTTATCCTGGCGCTGATCGTGGCGGTATGGATCAGCGCAAAGACACTGGATCGTGTGCGCGATTTCCATACCTCCATTGCCCGGATCATGAATGGCGACCTCAGCGAACGACTGTCCCTGCGGGGCGGAGACGGAGATTTCGACCGGCTCTCTAACAGCATCAACGGTATGCTGGACCGTATCGAGGATCTGATCCGCGATCTGAAAAGCGCGGGCGACAATATCGCGCATGATCTGCGCACACCGCTGACACGGGTACGGATGCGGCTGGAACAGGCCCGCTCAGCACAGGATCTTGATTCGGCCCATGCCGCCATTGATCTTGCCCTGAATGGGACGGATCGCACGCTGAGTATTATTACGGCCCTGCTGCGCATCGCGGAAATAGAGACGGGTCAGCGGCGCTCCCATTTCAGTGCGGTCAACCTGCCGGACCTGCTGTCCGACCTTGAAGCACTGTATGGCAGCATCGCAGAAGATGCCGGGCTGACACTTGGGATTACCACCCCGCCCCCGCCTGTTCCGGCCATCTATGCCGATGCCGATCTGCTGATGGAGGCGCTGGCCAATCTGGTCGGTAATGCCATCAAGTTTACGCCCGCACCGGGGGATATCATGGTGGAAGCGTATCTGGCACATGATGGCGCCATGCTGATCAGCGTCAGCGATACAGGCCCCGGCATCTCGGCTTTCGAGCGCGAGCTGGTTACCCAGCGCTTCTATCGATCCGATCGCAGCCGCCATGTGGAGGGAACAGGGCTGGGACTCAGTCTGGTCGCAGCCGTAGCCTCCCTGCACGGCTTCAGCTTCACACTGGCGGATCTCAATGATATGGCCCATCACAGGCGCAAACATGGCATGCCGGTCGGCTGCATTGCCACACTACGCTGCCCGCGGGAATCCGTACTTTACCATGCCTCCTCCAACCGGGAGGAAGAACCGCGCGGAAACCCATCAGCCTTTCCGCGCTCTCAAGAGACACTCCCGATACAGCCCCCGACCACACCGCCATAAGCCTGCCCCACGGTCGGGAAATCCACCTCATCCTGCCACCAGCTGATGCAACCGGCCGATGCCGTGACGCAGCCACATCGGTACCCAGCCTGGTACGCCGGCCTCGGTATCGCTGAATTCCTGCACACCATCCCAGATCATTTTCAGCGCGACATACAGCACCACTGCCAGCCCGACCCACGCGATCCAGCGATAACGGGACAGCAGATTCGCCAGCGCATTGGCCACTACCCCCATCAGCACCACCGACAGCACCAAACCCGCCATCAAGATATAAGGGTGCCCCTCTGCCGCACCAGCCACGGCCAGAACATTATCGAGGCTCATGGAAAGATCGGCGAGCACAATCTGCGTCATCGCCTGTCGCATGGTTTTGGTCGGAGGGGATAGTTCGAGATGCGGTTCCTGACGGCGCAATTCCCTATACATGCGCCAGCAAACCCAGAGCAGCAGCAAGCCACCAGCAAGCGTCAAGCCGATGATTTCCAGAAGCTGCAACGCCAGCAAACCCGCCGCGACACGGATACCTGTTGCAATGGCAATGCCCCAGAACACCGCTTTACGCCGCTGCTCGGCCGGCAGTCCTGCCACAGCCAGCCCCACCAGCAGCGCATTATCACCCGCCAGGGCCACATCAATGAACACGACCTGAAAAAATTTGATCACCGCAGGGCTGAAAACCAGTCCGTCCGGAAAGAGAGAGTCCATTATCTTTTCCATCCTCTACCGGGTTAAAGGCCCGGCCTGTTCCCCCGCCCACACGACAGGGGTTGCCAAAACGGTGCAGGCGGGTTTCTACCTTCCTCTCCGCCCGCTTTGGAAGACGAGATCCCGATCATGGTTCCCCGCTATACCCGCCCCATCATGGCCGCCATCTGGGCGCCGGAAAACCGTTACCGCATCTGGTTCGAGATCGAGGCACTGGCCGCCGAGGCCATGGCACAAACCGGTATGATCCCGGAAGAGGCTGCCCGCACCATCCGCGAGCGCGGCAACGTCAAGGTCGCCACCATCACCCAGGCCGATCTGGACCGGATCGACGCGATCGAGGCCGAAACCCGGCATGACGTGATCGCCTTCCTCACCTGGCTGGCCGAAGGGATCGGTCCCGATAGCCGCTTCGTACATCAAGGCATGACCTCCAGCGACGTTCTGGACACCTGCCTGTCTGTACAGATGACACAGGCCGCCGACATCCTGCTGGCTGATCTGGACGAGGTTCTGGCGGCGCTGAAAGCGCGGGCGATCGAGTTCAAATACACCCCCACTATCGGTCGCAGCCACGGCATTCATGCGGAGCCGACCAGCTTCGGCCTGAAACTCGCCGGGCATTATGCCGAATTCGCCCGCAACCGGAAGCGGCTGGAGCAGGCCCGCGCGGAAATCGCCACCTGCGCAATCAGCGGCGCGGTCGGCACCTACGCGCATCTCGACCCCCGTATCGAGGCCTATGTAGCCGAGAAGCTGGGATTGAGCGTGGAACCGGTCTCCACCCAGGTCATCCCCCGTGACCGCCATGCCGCGTTCTTCTGCACGCTGGCAGTGATCGCCAGCGGGATCGAGCGACTGGCGATCGAGGTCCGCCACCTTCAGCGCAGTGAGGTGCGGGAGGCTGAGGAATTCTTCCATGCCGGCCAGAAAGGCTCCTCCGCGATGCCGCATAAGCGCAATCCGGTGCTGAGCGAGAACCTGACCGGCCTCGCCCGCGTGGTGCGGGCCGCCGCGGTTCCGGCGCTGGAAAACGTGGCGCTGTGGCATGAGCGGGATATCAGCCACTCATCCGTGGAGCGCGCCATCGGCCCCGATGCGACGGTCACGCTTGATTTCGCGCTGGCCCGTCTCGCGGGCATGATGGCAAAGCTGACCGTCTACCCCGATCAGATGAGCAGCAATCTGGAGAGTCTCGGCGGTGTGGTGCACAGCGGGGAGGTTCTATTGGCCCTCACCCGTGCCGGCATCCTGCGCGAAGATGCGTATCGTATTGTCCAGCGCAATGCGATGGCGACATGGACCAAGCTCGGCCTGCCAGATGCGCGAGGCTTCCGCGACAACCTGCTGGCCGATCCTGAAGTAGCAGGTCGCATCACCGCCGAGCAGATCGACGCGGCCATGGACCCATCGATGCATCTGAAACATGTTGATACCGTGTTCGCCCGCCTGTTCGGCTGAACCTGAGGTATAAAAGGGGCGGCTGAAGGAGGCCGGGCATGTGCACTCTGGTCCTTCTCCACCGTCCCGGTACGGACTGGCCGCTGTTGATCGCCGCCAACCGGGATGAACGACTGGCGCGTCCCTGGCTGCCTCCTGCCCGGCATTGGCCGGATATGGCGGTCACAGGTGGACTGGATACCGTGGCGGGCGGGACATGGATGGCTATCAACGATCAGGGCGTGGTGGCCGCCGTGCTCAATCGCACCGGCACGCTCGGCCCTGTTGCTGGCAAACGAAGCCGGGGAGATCTTCCCATTCTCGCTCTGCACTATCGCAGTGCAGAGGAAGCCGTGCAGGCAATCGCCCAACTGGATGCAGGTGCGTGGCGCGGCTTTCATCTGGTGGTGGCCGATCGGAGCCATGCCTTCTGCCTGATCGGCAAAAGTTTGCCCGGGAAACCAGAAGTTATCCCACTAAAAGCGGGAATCAACATGTTCACCGCTCATGATCCGCATCATACTCCCAGCCCCCGCGCAGCACGCTTCCTACCGATTTTCCAGACAATTGCTGCTCCCTCTCTGCCCGACTGGGGTGCATGGCCCGCAATCATGGCCAACCAGGACGCCCCCCACGAAAGCCGCATTTGCCTACCTGAAAAAAATGGATATGGCACTGTCTGCAGTTCTTTGCTGGGTGTTTCCTCCAACAACGATCTCATCTGGCAATTTGCTCCGGGTAATCCGCATACAACCAAATACAGGCCTGTAAAGATACGCTGATAAAATAGTCGTAGCCTGCCCCAAATTCAGAAACTTGCTGTGCACGCTTAAAACCATCCGCATCCGCCGCAAGCGTGCTGGAATCAGCGCCATTACGCCGATCTTTCTCAAGCTTCTCAGAGGCCGCCTGAACATCACGATCGGCTTTGTCGCGATAAGATTTCGCAACCTCGCCGCTGACCATCATGCCGAGTTGGGTAAAGCCGTAAGGCAGCGGATTTCGTGACGTTCTCGCTGCTGAGCCGCGTGTATTGTGCGCAAATTATAATAGGGTATTCTCGATCGAGAGCAGGATGATATGCTGCCCGTATTTAGTTCAACTCCGCGCGCCCGGGCGGCATTATTTTATTTCTTTATTTTAACATATACAACTTTGCCCATCCCACAAATGATGGGGAAAGGGGCCTCTTTAGCCCCCCTATATTAAAACCCTTTATTAATTCTTTACCATATGCAGTAGAGTATAATTGATAGCCATACCAGGCTGCAATTCTATCATTATCTTTATCAGTACCTCTATCACGATCTTTATCGGTATTCTTTATATTCTCTATAGCCTGCCATATAGATATTTCTGTTCCAGTATCAATATCTGCTATGCCAGTTTTACAAGAGGCTTCGACAAAACCAATCACCCTATCCTTCCATGTCGATTCGCCTGTAATCTGATCATACAATTCTATTTCAGGAAGAATACTATAAGTAGCCATCTCCGTAATGCTCAACATATAAATATCATCTTGGTAAGCTTGGAGAATTTTTTGATCACACATCATTCTACTCACGAGGAAATTTTAACTTTAGAATCCTATTTGAATTTAATCCCTTTACCACAGGATCATTGATCTCAACAGTGGCTGTCGTCGACAGTGTATCCCGCCCTGCTTGCCCAGCTCGACGAAAGGTTACAGCACTGCCATCACTGAATTCCGCAACCCATGCCCCCGGCTTACCCGGAATTGGCTTAAAACTTGTCGGTATTCTACCGTTGAATGCATTGAACGCAAACTGCTCAGCCGTTTGATCAGGGTTCGCACTGGCAGGCATTTCACGTGGACTGCCGGCCCCACCACTAGGTGTACCGACAAAATCACCATTCAGTCTGAATAAATTCGATAAACCACCACTCCGATTAGAGAGTGTTTCCAACAATGCTTTTCTGGCATCCAAAGTCGCCTGATCGGCAGCAGAAAGGTTTTCCGTACCAACGGAAGCATTCTTGATCAGCTCCTGCAAACCATCCGCTGTTGTATTGAGGGACTTAATGTTCCTTGCCTCTGCCAGCGCCTGCTGCATCCGCACCACATCTTCACGGGTCGGCACATAATTCTGTGGTATCAGCATTTTCAGCGCAGGGTTCTCAGGATCAATCTTCGCAAGTTCTCTGGCAGCAAAGTTGAAGTTATGCGTGTCGAGGATTTCCTCTTCCGTCAGAGGCTCACCATTCGGACCAACAGGGCGATTGACCTCTTCATCAAGAGGCTCCTCCTGATTGTAGAGTGTAGAGCTGGCTGCTGCGGAACCACCCAGGACCGCACCGATCCCTGCACCGCCCATGCCTGCGCCGGTCAGCGCCCCTATACCAGATCCAATAGCCGCACTCGCCATGAGGATGACGACATGGCCAGCCGGGCTATCAGGACGGATCGCACCACCTTGCAGATAATCCTGCCACAAATAGCGCTGTAATTGCGCCGAGGAATACGTTCCAGCCGCTGCGCCAAGCCCGCCAGCCAGAATACTGCCTGCACTGCCGCTTCCTGCGATGGCACCCTGCGCGGCACCGATCACAGCATGCAGCGCCAAGGCTTCCGCACTGTCTTCCTTCCATCCCGCATTGCGGATTTGGGCACCGGCAGCTTCATTGGCGACCTGACCAAAAAGCGTTGCTAATCCCTGATTGAAAGCGAGGTCATTACGCGTCTGCTGCGGATCGAACTTGTTCTGCAACCCGTTCGTGGTTTGCAGCGCCGTGCCGCCATTCACCGCGATACCGCCAGTGACTGTGCCGAGTGACGTGTTCGCCGTCAGCTGATCCGGACGCAGCAGATTCGATGGAACAGAGCCGTTCCGCACCGTCACACCGACATTGCTGGTGATCGCGGACAGGGTTGTGCTGTGTGCACTATCGCTGGTTTGGGCGACACCGCCGCCACTGCCCGTTCCGCTGCTTGACGCGCTGGCAGTCATCGAGACGGCAGAGTTATCCCGGTGATTATCCAGATTGCTGACCGTCAGCGTGCCGGTGTTCAGAACATTACCGTACCATCAGTAAGCACTTTATCCCGGCTGCCTAAAGAAAAATAAGGAGACAATGCAAACTTTGGGCTCCAAAAAAATGTGGAAATAAAATTTTCCTTCAAAGTAAGCTATTTTGCTCAGACAATTTTAAATTCAGACCACAGCATTAAACAACACCCATAAACGTTCACGAATCTGATCAAGCTTGGCGTTTGCTGCAAAACGGCCATCTTCATCATTATCCCAGATGAAATACTCCGAGAATCCCCGGCCACCAGCGATCATGGTTAGGTAGATCGATCGCGCATTCTCAAACCCCTCTGAATCTGCTCTCCCCTCTTTCTTCTGCAATTCAGCTATTGCAGCCTGAATTCCACGCAACCAGTTTCGTTCGTTTTTAGCATTGAGAATGCTCTCTAGCTCCTCAAGCAACACAAGAACCGTAGCGGCACGTTTATCTACAATTTCTTTCATTTTATCGGAGTCGATCCAAGAACTTGGACGCCTTCTATATTCCATGGTGTTTGAATAAAGATCTGATCTTTGTTATATCCTCCTAAATATACTCCACCTTGATTACCGACCGGCCCCTCATAAATTGTCGTTCCCTTGGGAATTTTTACAGCGTAGACAGTATTGATATTGGATACGCCCGTAAGAACGCCAGTTTTAGGATCAATCCACTGCGGCTTCACAGCCGAATCAATCCTGACTTGAGGTACCGATGAGGGGGGCTCCCTCGTAAACCATTGACCAAGAGGTGCGCCAGCATCTCCTGCACGATATAATACGATGTCATCCGTCAATACGGTAGAATTATATTTTCCACTCATGAAGTTTGCGGCTGGATTGCCTGGCAGGCTTGCTAACGGTCCAGGATTCTCCACAGTATTGTAGGTAAACGGACCGGTTACACTTCCATACCCCTTCACCTGCACACCCGGCTGCCCGACGACGGTCATCTCGCCGTCTTTCACGATCACGGTTCCGGGTATCTGCCGTGCTGAGCCGGCAGCAGAAGCCGCGGCTCCTCCGGCCATGCCATACAGAAGCTCCGCGGCCCCCGGAGACATCCCAAAGACAGAAACCAGAGCCTGTGCGCCGAAAGTCCCCGTCGGATGACCGCTGATCGTCATCAGGCCAGCCGCTACCTGATCAGCAGCCCAACCACTCAGAACAATGCCACCGGCAGCAACCATACAGCCACTGCCAAAGCTTGCCGCGCAGCTGGTGATACCGCTGATCGTCAGCGCACGACCCGTCACCGCAGCCGTATATCCACCGGCGACCTGCAAGGTAGCCATCCCTTTCGTGAGAACCTGGCCGTGACCGGAATCAAACGCACTCAACGCGTCAATTGCAGCATCAGACGCGGAATAACCAAAAAGTGCCTGTTCCGCAGAAGGACTATGCCCAGGGGCACTCCCTCCCTGAAAAAATGCAGTCTGCGAACTCAACTGATTGCGCAGATCCGCATAACCGGAAGAGGCACCAACATCCGCAATGCTTTTCCAGAATATGTATTCCTGACTGCCCTCAGCATACTCCGCGTAGCATTTCACCAAAGCACAGGCCGCAGCCGTCAGAGCCGCCTCCCGCTCAGGATCACCGTTCGCAAGCTGCCTGATCCGGTCCAGTTCAACCGGATGCAGTTGCCGGTTGAACTGATCCGCGCTCATCGCCGCACCGGCACCACTGAGCGTGCCACCGCTACCGCCAACCGCGCTGCCGGCAATCCCACCGGCGACACCGCTCACGGTTGATGTCACGATGTTCGTCGCGATCGGACGCAGCCAGGCAGGGAGATCAGCCGTTACCTGACCGGTAAAGCCGGAGAGAGCGCCAGAGGCCGCATCACCCGCCGCACTGCCCGCCATCGCCCCCGCGACGTTCCCGCCGCCCAGCGCGGCACCAGTGCCTGCCACCACCATATGCATCAGGCCGGAGCCGTAGCCGGACCAGAAATCAGCCGTAGCCTGCTTGTTCTTCAGATCAGACTCATCCGCCGCAAGCGTGCTGGAATCAGCGCCATTACGCCGGTCTTTCTCAAGCTTCTCAGAGGCCGCCTGAACATCACGATCGGCTTTGTCGCGATAAGATTTCGCAACCTCGCCGCTTACCATCATGCCGAGTTGGGTAAAGCCGTTCTGAACCGTGAGATCATTACGCGTCTGCTGCGGATCGAACTTGTTCTGCAACCCGTTCGTGGTTTGCAGCGCCGTGCCGCCATTCACCGCGATACCGCCAGTGACTGTGCCGAGTGACGTGTTCGCCGTCAGCTGATCCGGACGCAGCAGATTCGATGGAACAGAGCCGTTCCGCACCGTCACACCGACATTGCTGGTGATCGCGGACAGGGTTGTGCTGTGTGCACTATCGCTGGTTTGGGCGACACCGCCGCCACTGCCCGTTCCGCTGCTTGACGCGCTGGCAGTCATCGAGACGGCAGAGTTATCCCGGTGATTATCCAGATTGCTGACCGTCAGCGTGCCGGTGTTCAGAGTGTTATCATTCGCAGGCGCAAGGCTGGAGATCACCGCACCGGTCAGCGATGTATTGCCGCCAACGGTTACGTTCAGACCACCCTTCCCAGCAAAAAGCCCCGTCTGGGAAACAACAGAAGCGTAGTCATTGTTGATATTCGAAGCCGCCACAGAGGCCAAAAATTGAATAAATTATTTAAGAATAAATAATGTTTATTTTTGGAAGATTTAGGCACAAAACATCTATCCAATCATCTTGCGTAAGTATCATTACATGAAATATTGTATCTTTTATATATAAATTTAAAGATTCATTATGAAACCATTCTAAAAAATCAGAATTTTCTACAATAACAATTGGACTATCAGGATAATCATATACATCAGCAATAGCTTCTAAAGATAAATATTTTCCTTCATCCATACATCTATGAGCCAATACCATTGCACCAAAATTAATTACAAATATTTCAGATTTTTCTTTAGAAAAATCTGAAATATGAACACGAAATCCTTCATTGTCATAATACAAACCAACAAAATCAATAGATTTTTCAATTTTTATTGAAGATGGAAAGCGTCTATGAATACGTTTTTTAGGCATATTAATATCTCAACTTTATATAGTTATTTTTATACTGAACCTCTAAAGTCGGGCGGCTAACATGCCCTTCTATTCGATCAGAACTATATGGTCGAACAATAACATTTGTACCATCACTTAATTGACCAACATACACTGCACTTACATCACCCTTATGTATGACCCTTACATTTTTTAATCCTAAAGAAAGAAAATCAGCAAGTGCCTGATCAAAGCCACCTGATTTATCATACTGCGTCGTTTTTCCGCCAGTATTTCGTGTAGGCTTCAAGCCTCCTATCAATTCATCAATTGTTTTCACTTGATTATTTTGATTGCCAATTTCCGGCAAAGCCTCTGCGGCAACCTTATTCTCGGCATTGAAATTTGCCTGATCGGCCGCAGAAAGGTTTTCCGTACCAACGGGCGCATTCTTGATCAGCTCCTGCAAACCATCCGCTGTTGTATTGAGGGACTTAATGTTCCTTGCCTCTGCCAGCGCCTGCTGCATCCGCACCACATCTTCACGGGTCGGCACATAATTCTGTGGTATCAGCATTTTCAGCGCAGGGTTCTCAGGATCAATCTTCGCAAGTTCTCTGGCAGCAAAGTTGAAGTTATGTGCGTCGAGGATTTCCTCTTCCGTCAGAGGCTCACCATTCGGACCAACAGGGCGATTGACCTCTTCATCAAGAGGCTCCTCCTGATTGTAGAGTGTAGAGCTGGCTGCTGCGGAACCACCCAGGACCGCACCGATCCCTGCACCGCCCATGCCTGCGCCGGTCAGCGCCCCTATACCAGATCCAATAGCCGCACTCGCCATGAGGATGACGACATGGCCAGCCGGGCTATCAGGACGGATCGCACCACCTTGCAGATAATCCTGCCACAAATAGCGCTGTAATTGCGCCGAGGAATACGTTCCAGCCGCTGCGCCAAGCCCGCCAGCCAGAATACTGCCTGCACTGCCGCTTCCTGCGATGGCACCCTGCGCAGCACCGATCACAGCATGCAGCGCCAAGGCTTCCGCACTGTCTTCCTTCCATCCCGCATTGCGGATTTGGGCACCGGCAGCTTCATTGGCGACCTGACCAAAAAGCGTTGCTAATCCCTGATTGAAAGCGAGATCATTACGCGTCTGCTGCGGATCGAACTTGTTCTGCAACCCGTTCGTGGTTTGCAGCGCCGTGCCGCCATTCACCGCGATACCGCCAGTGACTGTGCCGAGTGACGTGTTCGCCGTCAGCTGATCCGGACGCAGCAGATTCGATGGAACAGAGCCGTTCCGCACCGTCACACCGACATTGCTGGTGATCGCGGACAGGGTTGTGCTGTGTGCACTATCGCTGGTTTGGGCGACACCGCCGCCACTGCCCGTTCCGCTGCTTGACGCGCTCGCAGTCATCGAGACGGCAGAGTTATCCCGGTGATTATCCAGATTGCTGACCGTCAGCGTGCCGGTGTTCAGAGTGTTATCATTCGCAGGCGCAAGGCTGGAGATCACCGCACCGGTCAGCGATGTATTGCCGCCAACGGTCACGTTCAGACCACCCTTCCCCGCAAAAAGCCCCGTCTGGGAAACAACAGAAGCGTAGCCATTGTTGATATTCGAAGCCGCAACAGAAGCAGAGCCGCCGCTGGTGCCCGTTATCCCGATCTGCACATTTACCGAGCCGCCGGCCTGGCTGCTGTTGCCGCTCGCGGTGGCCTGCATGCTTTTCAGGATCAGATCACCGCCGATGCTCGCAACGATTTTGTTCCCAGAAGCATCAGCCCCTTCCAGTTTTGTGTCTTTTCCGCTGACCAGCACAAGCGTGTTCCCAGCCGCCACCACCGTGTTCACAGGCGTCGTGCTGCTGGCAACAGTGCCACCCTGAGACCAGCTCGCGCTGCCCTCAACACCATAGCCCGTGCTTTGCGTGCCGATCCCCGCATACACACCGACAGCAGCGGATTTCGAGACATTGTCGTTGCTGTATTGCGTGCTGTTCTCCCCTGACTGAAAAATGATGTTTCCGGTCGAGACAAACGCCGCGTTCCCGCCCGCCTTCATGGTCGCGCCACGCGCCGTGATGTCGCCATCGGTCGACACAACGGACAGATTGCCACCGGCAACCGCGACACTTCCCTGTGCCGTGCTGCTGAAATAACGATCATTGGCTTTACTGCCTGAGCCGCCGACCATGACATCGACCTGCAACAGCTGACCGTTACTGCCCGAAGACGTGGCTGCATCAACCGCCTTATACGCCTGATAGCTGGCATACCCGGCCTGCCCGGCTTCCAGAGCCTGCAGACGCGCATCCGACGGACGGTCCGACGCAGCAACCGCCGCAGCGGTGTAGGCGTTCCCGACCACGCCGCTCAACGATGCCGTCAAACCGGAGAAATTGGACTTCTGTGTTTGTGTCTGCGTCGTTGTGTCATGCGATACATCAAACGTGACACTCTTGCCGATGATCGCCATGTCACCGCCGGATGACAGATGCGCATCCTGCAACGTCACCGCGCCACCGGAATGAACCGTCAGATCACCGGACAGAGAACCGACCGTGCTCGCGACATTCGTCACCTGCTTTATCGTCGTCGTGTTGCTGTTCTGCTGAAGACCGACGCCGACACCCACAGGCAGCATGCTGTTACCCATGCTGAAAACACCGGCTTTCTTCTCGTTCTGATTATCCGTGATGCTCAGCGTCTGCTCTGCGCTCCGGATCGAGATATCGCCTACAGCACCAAGCGTGACATTCCCCGTGCCGACAACGCCCGAACCCACAATTGTCAGATTTTTCCCCGACTGGATCGAAACCGTATCGCCGGACACCGTGCTGCCGACAGACAGAACCGCCTCCGTCCGCGTCGACACCGTGTTATGGTGATAATCCATCCCGGAGCTACCAAACGAAACCCCGCTCTCACTATACGAGGCAAAGCTGTCATGACGCTCCGATGCGGAAAGCAGAGAGATATCGCCGTTCTTTGTCTGAAGGCTGACAGGCCCATGATCGCTCAGAAGGTTCGCCCCCGTCCCGGTGATCGAGCCAACAGCCAGAAGAGAAAGACCGCTGCCGCCCGAAAGCGTGCTGCCCTGAACATGCTCGTCATACGAGCCGACCGTTTGCGAACGGCCATCGATCAGGCCCGTATGGCTGCTTGATGCCTCTCGCGTCTCGCTGCTCGTCACCGCGTTCAGCGTGATGCTGCCCGTCGTGATTGCATCCAGTGCACCGCCTGCCTTAGCACTGCTGCCATTCAGCGTAATCCCGCCATCACCCGCAGCAAGGGTCATATTGCCGCCCGCATTGATCGACGAGCCGATCTGCAATGTTACATCATGCAGACCACTGAAACCGCTGCTGTTACCAAAACCGCTTTCGCTGCCCGAGATCGTGCTCGACAACGTATTCGTCGAGGCGCCGAGAGAAAGCGATTGACCTCCAATCAGGGTCACATCTCCGCCAGATGACAGCTTGACACCTGTCAGACTCAGAGAATTTTTGGCCAAAATGATGGAGTTTTTACCTGCGCTGAGAGTAGTGCCGAGATTTTCCGTCAGATTGAATTGACGGTTTACGCCACCAAAGGAAGAGTCATCCTTGGTCGACAATGCCAGGCTTCCCAAAGCAACATTGCGACCCGCTGAAAGTTCAAGAGAACCACCGGCCCCGAACACACTTCCTGCCGAAACAATATCCTGCCCGGCTTTCATCGTCAGATTGCCACCGGAAACAATGGAGGCAACACGGTTCAGGGATTCAATAGAGCCACCCATCGTCTGCCAGCTTTGTGTCGTGCTGGTGCTGAGTATCGTGCCACCCGCCTGAAGCAGAATGTCATTCCCCGCTTTCAGCGTGCCGCCATTATTGATGATGTCGCCGGTTACAGAAATTAAAAGATTGTTCGATGCCGAGACCGTGCCGGAGTTATAAAGACCTGCCGCTTTCAGTGTAACATCTTTACCGGCCAGCACCGCACCATCAGTAAGCACCTTATCCCGGCTGGCGGAAGCAAGATAAAGCTGAGGAACCAGAACTATTTTTCCATTCACAGTCCGCGGAACATACCAGACAATATCATCATCCAGTGCCGCGACCTGCTCCGGTGTCAAATCAACACCGAATTGCAATCCAAGTGAGTGAGACTGGCTGGCCGCATTGTTCAGCAGTGCAACCATTTGTGCCTGCTGCGTGCTATATGCCGCACTCAGCGTCGCACGGCCTGTGGCATCCGATACCTGCTGGGCAATATAACGCGTGTCAAAATACGCATCTCCCAGAAAAGGAGGCGTTGTCTGTGAGTTTACGCCCAAGCGGTCAAGCAGATACTGGGAACCGTAGAAACCCTTGAATGTCGAATAGTTCGGATTCGTTTCAATCAGATATTGTGCCTGTGGAGAAGGATTGGGGATAAACAAAGCGTTACCCCCCGCCACAGAGGCAATGATCTGCGCCGTGCTCGGGCCGTCAACACTGCTGAACGAAGACTGCGTCGCAGAAGAAGAGGACGCAGTATTTTTCGTGGAGACAGGCTGGAATTGAGGCGTTGTAGCCGAAGACGACGCACCTTGCTTGATAACGACTGCATTGCCATTACTTCCCCAGCTCCCTGCGCCCTGATTTATGCCTGGCAAGTAAGAAGCTGTGCCTCCGACAGATCCGGCCCCCTGCATGGACAGATTACCAGCAGAAACACCGCCCCCTCCCTGTGTAGGCGTCAACGAATTCGAGGCACCCGGCACCGTATAGGAAACTGTTCCGCTCGGCAGGCCTCCAGTCGTGGAAGACAGACCGCCCGGCAAAGTCGCCATCGACCCCAGCCCTCCATTGCCATTAGAGATGAAGCTCCCGGCACCATTAGAGCCAGCCGGTGCTGCTGCCGTCGATGGCAATGGTATTGACCCGCCAAATCCCAGCATCTGCGATGGCATGGCCTGAGCAATTTTTGTCTCGTTGGTAATTGTCCCGGTGAAATCGCCGCTGATATTCCCACCAGCAATAATGGAGCCGGTGACGCTCTGTCCTGCAGCATTAAACCAGTCTGCCGCTACAACGGGATGACCCGCACCAATAACCCACCCAGGCATCGGAATATTTGAGGGTAACGGATCAACAAGCGGTAAGGCCGAACGACAGCTGTCATTACCCGTACAGGTCGTCGTATATTTAACACTTCCCTGATAGCCAATATTATTCAGGCTGCCTCCCGTCAGGTTGATATCTCCACCCGCCGAAAGATGGCTGGCATCATTTGTGATACCGTTGCTGGAATTGATTGTCAGGTTTCCACCTGCACTGATCAAAGCCGCTGCAGCATTCCGTACGTAGCTCGCACCAGTTCCTTCAACAAGTATCCCGGATTGTGCACTTTGATCATAAAGCGCAAACCAGACACCACCTGCCCCAATAGGATTGGGCACGTACACGTGTTTAACATTTGTCCAATATTGACTGATATCAGATGATGATTTGAAATTACTGAGATCTACCGCCGGTGGCGTTTGATTGGCTGCGTAAAGTTTTTGAAAAATAATCCCTGATGTCTGCGTCACACCACCAGCCACATCATTCGTAATGCTCTGAGCATCAATAGTCACATTACCATTTGAAGAGGCTGCCTGAATAAGTCCAGAGTGATTCAATAAGGCGCTTGCAGAACTTCCAGCATTCCTGCCACCAATCGTCAGATTGCCATTTTCTGCGATAAGGGCACCCTGATTATTAGACAGGGTACCATCCAGGCCAATATTCAGCCCCGTAGAACCATATATCAATCCAGTATTGGAAATATCACCTTTAATCAACAGATTCATGTCTGTTGTGCCAAAAAGGCCACCTGCATTGATCAAGGAATTTGCAGATATGGAAAGTTGTGCGTTCGCACCAATGCTTTGACCGGAAGAGATGCTCAGCGCACCATCAACATCAAGAGATATATCCTTGCCAGATGCAACCCCTGCAAAGTCTTCTGCCTTGAAATCACCTTTTAAATTCAAGAACAGATTATTTGCAGCACTGATCTTTCCCAACCCCGATTGAGCAGCGGCATTGATTATCAGATCACCATCACCTGCCTGAATACTGCCATTTGCATTGCTAAGGAGCCCGATTGAAAAATTGAGCAAACCTTTGATCGTAAGAGAGCCAGCAAGAGCAATAATACTACCTCCTGCATTGCTCAATGTACCATCAATCTGCACTGTAGCACCGGTTTTGCCAACCATCATCCCGGAATTAGACAGATCTTCAGAAAGGGTTGCATTGAGTACACCCCCTGCTCCCATAGAACCATTATTAACAAGTGATCCCGCGCTGATAGTGAGATCGCTCTGCACCGCAACCAGATTTGCCTCTTTAGAATTATTCAGCTTGCCAGAGACTTGTACAGAACCACCTGAAGAAGAAATAATGGATCCATTATTGTTCAATGATGCTGCTTCCAGCATCATTTTTGATGTCCCTTCGCTTTGAATATTTTTGTTATTGACGACCGCCCCCTTTGCCGTCACGCTGACGCTGCCATCTTTCGCCCCGATCAATCCACCATTCACCACACTGTCGCCGGCTGTGATCAGCAAATTCTGACCGCCGACAAGTGCACCATCTGCACCGATAGAGACAGATTTTTCAGTGAGCAGCGCAACCGACTGGCTACTCCTTACCTGGCCAAGGCCTTCGTCATAATACGAGCCTGTATTAATAGTGATATTACCGGCATTAGCCTGGATATTGCCTGCAGAGTTGATGAGGCCTCCCATTGCAGCATTTCCAATGCCGGCCAACCAAATATCACCTGTCGTAGTACCAATTATTCCCTTGTTTTCAACAATTCCCGCAACATTCATGACCAATCCAGTCTTACCCAGAATGGTTCCTGTATTGGTTACATTGTCAGAATCAGTTATGAATAGCCCTGTACCTGATGATAAGGCGCCAGAGTTATTAAAAATTCCAGCATGCACCGTGACTGTATCATTGACTGAGCCAATTGTTCCGGGAGCGTTATTTGAAAACAGACCGCCAATATCCAGATTAAGAATTCCACTTGCTGTTATAGAACTGTTATTATTTAAACTACCTGAAGCCACAAGATTCAAGCTGCCATTCTGTGCAACAAGACTACCTTGATTATCTAGATCCCTGGCTATCAAACTTACCAGTCCAGATTTGGACCCAATCGTAGCACCCGTCATAATAGTCAACAGGCCGGATGTATTCAGATTCAAACCATTCGAACCACCAGCCAACGGACCAGCTGTAACAACGGGACCATCAGCATTCATACTCAATGCTGTCCCAGCGCTGATTTGACCAGCAGAATCCGCAGAATAACTGCCTGTTATGATAGAAACAGCTCCAGCATTCGCCTGTATACTACCACCATTATTCGTAATGGCTGCCATGGTGGTATTACCTGCAAGCCCCCGCAAGGTAATGTCGCCTTTGTCTGAGGCCACAATCCCTCCATCATTGTGAAGAGTTCCTCCTGCCCCAAACAATACCCCGCTCTGTCCATAAAACAGACCCGAGTTGGTAGCATCACCTTTCACCATGGAAGACAATATACCAAGAGCTGCCAAACCGGTTGGCATTTCCTTCACTATGCCAGCTGTATTATTAAATGTCCCGGCAGATATTGTAAGATTTCCACCTTTGGCGGAAATCAATCCACTCCCAGTATTACTAAGCATATTAGACACGGCCAGCACTTGCTGACCACTTGCAACAATCTGTCCTTTATTCGCCAAGGCTGTGGCCTGCAAAGTGATATCACCCGCTGCCGCCTGCACCAATCCATCGTTCGTTATATTACCTGCCCAGATGGTAACCGGCCCCTGCAAAGCCCCCACCATGCCGCTATTGATTATCTCTCCGGCAGAAAGGGCAAAGGTCCCACCACTGACATTACCCTGCACAGAAACCAGGCCAGACACCGAGAAATCCAATGTATGCTTGGCACTAACGATACTACTCGCATTATCACTATACGAGGCAGCCGCAATATTGATATCACCGTCAGAGGCTTGTATTTGTCCCCCGTTGTTGAGTATGGCAGCCGTGACGGAACCTGTCAGGCCCTTCAAAATTATATTGCCGGTCTGGGCAGTTACAGAACCATTGCTGTTATCTAGAGTACCACCAATAGACAGAGTTACTCCGGACACTCCATAAATCATTCCGGTATTGCTGATATTTCCAGAGATTTTCCCGATAATGAGACCCGTACTCAGCAGACCAGTACTGTTTCCTGTTGCCGTATTGGAAAGAGAGGCTGCATTAAACTGAAGGTTTCCTCCCAATGCTGCAATCTGACCAGAACCAGCATTTTCAATTTTATCAGCCACACTTATATCAGCTGCTTTACCAGCAGCGATCTGACCACTATTGAGCAGAGACTGCGCATTCAACGACACATCATTGGAGACGGCAATCATGATACCTTTATTCATGATTGCCCCTGATTTCAGGTCAAACTTTCCTGATTGTGTTCCTATCGTTCCATGATTGATGAGAGACGCTGCTGAAACGATCAAGTTGCCGCTGGCAGCCTCAATAGTGCCCTCATTTTTCAATATACCACCGGTCTGCAGTGTCAGAGGTCCCGCTGCAATCTGGCCAGCATTGGTAATATCTCCACTGACAAACAGCACCATGTCCTGCGCTGAAAACAACGCCCCATTTCCAACAAATGTACCGGTATTAAGGGTTAGAGTTCCCTGGCGTGCAGCAATGACACCCCCTGTCGGAATACCTTCAACTATGCCAACACCATTATTGATAATCTGCGCTGTTGCACTTCCTGAATGCATTCCGCCGATTAAAATATTCCCGTGCTCTGCAATGACAAGACCATTCGTATTATCAAGCACACCGGCGATCTGGAATATATCGCCCTGTGCACCAGATAATTTTCCACTGTTCCTCAATGCATCTGCGGTCAGTCCTAATAATCCCGTTTCGGCTATGACTGAACCTGTATTGGTAACAGTTTTACCAATAGAAAAAGATACATTGCCAGCACGTGCTCCGATCATGCCATTATTATTCAGCGCGCCGCCAGCCGTCAGCTGCAAACCTGTACCACCGGTTATCTCACCCTTTGCTCCAACGGAAAATCCAGCGACCGCATCCAGCGATACCTGGCCAGATCCACTGAGCAGACCCCCCCCAACATCTGTATAGGAAGAAGCATGAACGCTGACGTTTCCAGACTTCGCCTCAAGCTTGCCGCCTGTATTATTGAAATCACCTCCACTGTTCAGGGCCACACCAGTCTGACCACCCAACGTTCCCCCTGCATTATTGAAGGTTCCAGACGTATACAGCGTCAATAAAGAGTTTGGAGCAATTACTTGTCCCGCGTTGTTCACAGAGCCAGCTGATACAGACAAAGCTTCCTTCTGTGACCTGATCAGACCAGATGATTCATTGTTCAGTAGGCCGGACAGCATCAATGTTTGGCCATCAGATGATTCAACCTGACCACTATTTACCAAAGACAACGCTGTAAGAGAAATAGTGCCTGCAGCAGAAGCAATTTGGCCGTTGTTAACGCTTGCCCCGGCAATAATCTTTACCGATCCACTATGAGAACCGATCACACCATTATTACTTAGCGCGCCGCCAGCCGTCAGCTGCAGACCTGTATCACCGGTTATCTCACCCTTTACTCCAACGGAAAATCCAGCGACCGTATCCAGCGATACCTGGCCAGACCCAGTGATCAGACCACTCCCACCATCTGTATAGGAAGAAGCATGAACGCTGACGTCTCCAGACTTCGCCTCAAGCTTGCCGCCTGTATTATTGAAATCACCTCCACTTTTCAGGGTCACACCAGTCTGACCATTCAGACCGCCGCCTGCATTATTGAAGGTGCCAGCCGTATACAGTGTCAATAAAGAATTCGGAGCAGTCACTTGTCCTGCATTGTTCACAGAACCAGCTGATACAGACAAAGCTTCCTTCTGTGACCTGATCAGACCAGATGATTTATTGCTCAGGAGGCCGGACAGCATCAATGTTTGGCCATCAGACGATTCAATCTGGCCACTATTTGCCAGAGACAACGCTGTAAGAGAAATAGCGCCTGCATCCGCCTTAATGATACCGTTGCTATTATTCAACAGACCAGCCACATTCAAGAGCAGTCTGTCGGATACTGCCACAATCTGTCCATTTGTGTTATCGAACGTATCGCTGCTCATCAGCGAAACACCGGCTTGTCCTCGCAATATCCCGCCAGCATTACTAGATGAAGAAGAGGATTTTATATTTAAAAAACCATTATTACTAATAATCGATCCATTACTGGCCAATGCATTTGCAGCAATATGTAAATCAGATCCAGATTCAATATAGCCGCTATTATTCAGAGCACCTTTTACGTCCACAATAGTGGTGCCGGCTGCACTGATCTTACCAGCATTACCAAGCGAACTCGCTGCTATGGCCAGCTTATCAGAGGCAGCATCAATCTTGCCTGTGTTCATTATATCACCGGACTTGATGGTCACAGAGCCGGCCTGTGCACCCAACATACCGGCATTGAGCAACGGACCACCTGCGCTCAATACTAAACCGGAGCCGCCAATAACCTGTCCCTGAATTGACACCGCTTCTGTTGAAAGCAGCGCCATCCATCCTGACGCAGTCGCTATACCTTTGCCTGCATCAGCATAGGATTGCGTCTCCAACCTGATATCCCCATTCCGTGCCTGAATGAGGCCATTTGTATTAACGACTGCCGTTAGGGGAAGATTGTTTGAACCTCCATCCAGTATCACTGCACCAGATGCAGAAGCAAGCTGACCACCTGTATTGTCGAGCACTCCGTTAATATGACCTGTCAATCCCGTATCAGCTGCCAGAACTCCACCATTGTTGGATACATCCCCTGTTGACTGGACCTGCAATGAGCCTGAACCAGATACAATTGTTCCTGCATTACTGAGACTACCAACCGAGAAAACCAGATCACCGGCATTTGTAATTATTTTTCCACCAGAAACATTACTGGCTTTCTGTGCAACCTGAAAATTCGCCTTTTTATATGACTGCACTGTACCGTTGTTATTAAAAGAAGTTGCCTCGATTGAAACAGACTCTTTCGTTGAAGCGATAAGACCTGCATTATTCAACAACCCATTCTGGTTCAGTTGAACATTACCACCTGATTGGATGCTGGCGGCAGGCGATGCATCAATACCTTGTGTAGAGATTGCAATATTACCCGCTGCGGACAAAGATCCTTTTAAAACAAGCTGACCGTTTGCCGTCAGGATCAGATCGCTTGCATTGGCAGCCATTTTGCCGTCAATTCGAACCCCTGCTCCTGCCTCTGTAACAGTCATCAGAATCCGATTGGCATACATTCCTCCCATCGCCGCTGTATCAATTGCAAATTGCGGCGCAAGAGAACCATCCGAGGCTGCTGTTGCCGTTCCTGAAGGATAGGCATAGTTGACTTGACCAGCCGTCAGCAAAATAGCCTGCCCGTGGACAGGACCGTTGACCGTTACACGCCTGCTGACGATATCAAGAACTGGGACCTCTGTAAAATTACCACCTTTACCGACAAAAGCTATTGTCCCTTCTCTTACCGACAGATCTTTCAGAGATCCATCTGCTCCAAGAGAAGGAGTGCCTGTAGAAAGTGTCACACGGGGTGTATTTATAAAACCGCAGCCTGAGCAGGTAATACCATTAGGATTTGCCAGTACCACAGCAGCTGAAGCGCCCGCGACTTCGGTAAATCCATTCAGTTGGGAAGCGGCATTCCCTGTGACTTCATTTAAAATAATCTTTGCAGAACGGCCCTGTAAATTCGAATTACCGTATACAATCCCTCCCAACTGGGTTGACGTGGCTGTTGTTGCATTATTCAGGATCAAACCTGAAGGTGCCACACCAAACTCAGTGAAATGGTTATGAGACAATCCTGCTGCATTAGGTGTTGCGACATTCAACTGCGCAACACCATTGGCAGTTGTATCCAGTGTCGGCAACGCGCCACCAGCACCGGCATCAACCACGATGCGCTGAGCATCCGCCATAACCGGTTCAAGTACAAGCACAATACTAAGACAGAATGCGATAAAACGCCGACCAATCCCGGCTACATGCGAAGAAAATTCTGTCAAAATTGACAACAGCACAAAAATAGAAAAATTCATTTTATCGCCTGTTTTTCTGATGTGTCGGTTATTCATCAGAATTTTACTCCAGCCTGAAACGCGCAGACCCATCCATCATGACCAAGAGGCCCTTCTGCAAGCGCATGCTGTGCCGAAACATCCCAAAATACTGGACCACTCAGACTTCGAAAGCCGAATGCCGCCCCAGCCACTCCACCACGGACAAGCGACTGGTTAGTCTGTGACAATGCAGCATTTGACTCTGCCCAACCCGCATCAAGCCCTATATAGGCTTCTATTTTTCCGCTTAGTATATCAACGTTTTTTAAACCTGTACGCGGCAGGTTCCATGTAATGTCGTTACGTACATAAGAACCATGATCACCGATCAGGCTGACATTGACGAAGCCTCTGACTGTATAAATGCCACCAATCTGTAAAGCTTGTTGAGAATATAGATGCGCATTTGCATAATCTGCATGTATAAAACTGTGCAGGCGGGCACGTAATGGAAGCGGCTGGTAAATGTCGATATCAATGCTTGGCCTGATATAGACAGCATGTGGATCGGTATCAGTTGGATTTTTAATTTCCAGAGATGTCCCCAGACCTGGAAGACCTCCCTGCAAACCTATTGTCAGAAAATATTGCCCACCCCACATCCGCTGGCTGTAACTGAGTCTGGCTGAGAGGGCAGCCAAGTCTTCACTGGCAGTAAATAACTGAACATCATTTATACTGGACTTGACCTGCTTAAGCTCATAGGAAAATTCCAGGGTCGTTTTGCTGATTTGTCCCCGTGTCAATACACGGCTCAAGCCTGCCTTCCAGGTAAGTGTATCACCAGCCAGCTTGAAAGTGTCACTATGCGCTACCAAAGGATAGGTATAGCTGGCGTAACGCCAATCAAGAAAAGCTGTCCAGTATCCATAGGGAATGGAAACATCAAACGCTGCGTAACTACTGTTACGCGAATGCTGAAGTGGAAATACGGAATGATCATACTCCACAGACCAGATATCAAGCATACCGAAAGGATCATCAGCACGTAACAACAGATGACCAGTATTCCGCCCAGTCCACTGCTGTCCATAATTATCGACCCACGCGGCACCATGCAGCCAGCCATTATGAGGGGTTTCTATCACCACAATGCTGGTACCGGTTTTTTTACCAGGCTCAATATGCATCCGGGCATCCCAGCTGGGCAGACGGTTCATCTGCTCCAGACCCTGCTCCAGATCTCTCAAATTAAGGATGTTTCCAGAAAGATCTTGAAACGCTCCCTTTTCGTGCCACGAAGATTTTTGTCCTTTAAAAATAAAGCTGTTAACTTGGCCTTCCACAGCCACGATCCTGACAGTACCGGATGATAAATCCTGTTGTGGTAAATAAGCTCTGGACGTTACAAATCCGGAATCAATGTAAGCTTTGTTAAACGCATTGATCAGCTTATCAAGCTCAACCAAAGATAGACATTTTTGTGTAAAAGGGGCAGCCAGCGCCTGCTGCTGCCATGGCGGAAGATGATCAGCCCCTTTTACTTCAATCCGGCTGACCTGTATGCAATTTCCCCCCGATGGAACGGCAGCCGATGGAACACGCAGTTCTACGTCCCCATCCGGCGGCGCGATACGCTGCAACTCCCGTTCACGATCCTGCGCTCTCCCTCTCTGCTGCTGGTCGAGCGTATTGCTGATAAGCTGAGAAGATCCATTTTGAACAATTTGTGCCTGCGTGTTGGTCGAGTACACTGACAAGAAGCTCATGGCCAGAAATACGGCCAGCCTCTGGTAACAAGGCGCCATGATACAGCAACCCTTTTCAAGCACAGTTCAAGAAAAGCAGGAATTTCAAGTCTTATGGTTTGGTAACCTGCGCAGAAGATGCTGCGGCAGTATTGGCAGATGAATCAGCAGAAACAGGCACCGGCGCCTTCCCACTCTCAAAGGCTGCCAATGCTTCCGCCACCCCGTTCATGACAAAATTCAGCGTCACACCACGTCCATTGCTCATGACAATGTGGATATGCCCCTGCTTGCCATGCTTCAACTGCGACAAAAACGATGGAGACATCATAGATCGTGCAAAACAACCCCGGCTATCACAGAACTGATAATCAAGGGCAGTTGTATGTCCTCCATCAACTGACAAAGTCAGGGCAGATTTTAACTGCACACCCAATGGTGCAACCACGGTCGCAGTATAAGGCTTTCCTGGCGCTTCTGCCATTAAGGCAAGTGTCATGATGGGAACCAGCTTTTCTCCCTGCTTGAGCAACATCTGCTGAGCAATCTCGCAAACAGGATGCTGATTTTTGTTTGCTGTATCCGCCGGGGCCTGACAACGATAGATCCAGTCACCAAAAATCTGGGCCACCACATGGGGTAGGGCAGAAGAAGGCGATGGCGCAGCAGGCGATGCAGGAGCCACAGAATCAGAGGGAGATTTTATCTGATTAGATTGGGCCAGAAGGGATAATGGCAAAAGCATTCCCCATAAAGCCAATATCGCAATGAATCTAATTTTCTGTATCATTTCACTTCTCAAACATTTTGTTTTGCGAATTATGATATGATAAGAAAATAATCAAGTTTTGTATTTTAAATTAAATTTATTTACTTTCTATTACTATTTATATTGCTCATAATCTGTCTAAAAATAACAAGAAAAATCTTATAATTTAGATTCGACCGCATTTCGCTCCGCGAGAAACATACAAGCCGCTATGCCATCATTGCCAAAACTGAGCCTATAGCTGCCGCCGTTCGCGGTGATGATCCTCATCACACCATGATGACTGGCCTGATCGACATAAGTGTCACTGCATAAAGCATGCCTGCCAAATCGACCGTATCGTCACTTTAGAAGCTGCTCATCACTGCACCGAAGCACCTATTAAACCTACAATAGGTCCAGGCCGGGCACATGACCTGTCAGCATGATTTGTGCTAAACGGAGCAGGATCAGACTATCCACCGGACATGAAATACCCTGACCTTGCCTTACCACCGGCCTGACCATCATGAGCAAGAACAAATCATAGGCAGATGAACAACCGCACCATCCCCCGCCGCCCGAACCGCAGGAAGCCATGATACGCATGGCGATGACACAGGAACAGGGCGTTACAGATGTTTCCCGATGCCCTGCATGCTGCTATACCCGGCGCGCGTCGCCCGGTTCGGGGGGCGTGGTTCGTCACACCGTCGCTGAAAGTCATGCCATGGCACGCCGACGCCAGCTCTATGAGGGCAAGGCCAAAATCCTGTTCGAGGGGCCCGAACCGGGCACGCTCGTGCAATATTTCAAGGACGATGCCACCGCCGGGAATGGAGCCAAAAAAGGCATCATTACCGGGAAAGGCGTGCTGAATAACCGGATCAGCGAATATCTGATGCAGCGTCTGGGTGAGATCGGCATCCCGACCCATTTCGTCCGCCGCCTCAACATGCGGGAGCAGTTGATCCGCGAGGTCGAGATCATCCCGCTGGAAGTCGTCGTGCGCAATGTCGCCGCCGGCAGCATCTCCAGCCGCCTCGGGATCCCGGAAGGCACTCGCCTGCCGCGCTCTATCCTGGAATATTATTACAAAAACGATGCGCTGAACGACCCCATGGTCGCCGAAGAGCATATCACCGCGTTCGGCTGGGCCAGTACCACCGATATGGATGATATCGTCTCCCTGACCCTGCGCGTGAACGATTTTCTCTCCGGCCTGTTTCTGGGCGTCGGGATTCTGCTGGTCGATTTCAAGCTGGAATTCGGCCGCCTGTGGGAAAATGAGGAAATGCGCATCGTGCTGGCCGATGAGATCAGCCCCGATAATTGCCGCCTCTGGGATGCCAAGACCAACGAGAAAATGGACAAGGACCGTTTCCGCCGCGATCTGGGCGGGGTCGAGGAAGCCTATCAGGAAGTGGCCAAGCGCCTGGGTATCCTGCCGGAAGCCGGCAGCCGGGACATGAAGGGTCCGGAGACCATGCAGTAACAATGAGCGATACAGCAATGAGCCATCCCACCAAGGCCGTGGTCACCGTCACCCTGAAGAACGGCGTGCTGGACCCACAGGGCAAGGCCGTCGGCCATGCTCTTCAGACGCTGGGTTTCTCCGGCGTCGGCGAAGTCCGCATCGGGCGCGTGATCGAACTTGAACTGGCCGAGACCGATCCCGAACGCGCCCGTCAGACCGCGGAGGATATGGCCCGCAAGCTGCTGGCCAACACCGTGATCGAAAGCTTTCGCGTGGAGATCAAGTCATGAGCCGTTTTCCGGCTATTTTGTTCGGTGGCATTCTTGCCTGCACGGCCGTCACGATCGGCCTGTCGGGCTTTTCAACCCCGGCGCACGCCGATTTTCTGAAGCGGAAAGTCTTGCTGGACTCCTGCCTCAGCGCAAAAAACGAGCGCGACTGCACCGGCTATATCGCCGGAATCGCCGACGCCGCCAGCGATGCGAAACAAGTGTGCATCCCTGCCGAAGCCCATCTGCCGCAGGTCAAGGCCCGCGTGCTGGACTGGTTGAAAGCCCATAAGGAAAACCCCACCGAAGCCGCCGCCCCGTGGGTGAAACAGGCCCTGACGGAAAGCTTCCCCTGCAAGTGAGCCAATGCGCATGAAAGCCGGCATCGTCATTTTCCCCGGCACGAATCGCGACCGCGATATGGCGATCGCGCTGGAACGTGTCACCGGCCATGCGCCGGCGCGGCTGTGGCACCGCGATACCTCCCTGCCCGCCGGGCTCGATTTGGTCGTGCTGCCGGGCGGGTTCAGCCATGGTGACTATCTGCGTAGCGGGGCCATGGCCGCCCTCTCCCCCATCATGGCCGAAATCCGCGCCTTTGCCGAGCGTGGAGGCCATGTGCTGGGGGTCTGCAATGGTTTCCAGATCCTCACTGAAGCGCACATGCTGCCCGGCGCGCTGCTGCGTAACGCTTCCCTGCGCTTCCTGTCGATGGACTGCCATTTGCGGGTGGAGCGGGCCGCAACGCCCTTTACCTCACGCTGGCAGAAGGGAGACATCTTCCGCTCCCCCATGGCGCATGGCGACGGCAATTTCTTCGCCGATGACGATACGCTCGACCGGCTGGAAGGCGAAGGACGTGTCGCGTTCCGCTATGTCGATGCAACGGGGGAAGCAACCCCGGACGCCAATCTCAATGGCAGTGCCCGCTCCATCGCCGGTATCTACAGCGAGAATTTGCGCGTGCTCGGCCTGATGCCCCACCCGGAAAACCTGGTGGACCCGCTGATGGGCGGCGTGGACGGCAAACCACTGTTCGACAGTATCGCCGCATCGCTCGCGGCATGAGGGGGCGGAGCGGCTCCCTTCCGGTGGGCCATCCACTCCGATATTTTCCTACCATCCGCGCGCGCCGCTTCCCGCAGGCCAGCGCGCCCGGCACCGAGGCTGCTGCATGACCCGAGACGTCACCCTGTCCCTGGCCCAGGAATTCGGCCTCGACGCCGCCGAATACCAGCGCGTGCTGGACATCATGGGCCGCACCCCGAGCTTTACCGAGCTCGGCATTTTCAGCGTGATGTGGTCGGAGCACTGCTCCTACAAATCCTCCCGCCACTGGCTGAAGCAATTGCCGACCAAGGCCCCCTGGGTCATTCACGGCCCCGGCGAGAATGCCGGCGTGGTCGATATCGGCGACGGGCTGGCCGCCATCTTCAAGATGGAAAGCCATAATCATCCCAGCTTTATCGAGCCTTATCAGGGCGCGGCGACGGGTGTGGGCGGCATTCTGCGTGATGTGTTCACCATGGGCGCACGTCCGGTGGCCAACCTGAACGCGCTGCGCTTCGGCAGCCCGGATCATCCGGCCACGAAACGGATCATCGACGGCGTGGTGCGCGGCATTGGCGGCTATGGCAACTGTGTCGGCGTGCCGACCGTGGGGGGAGAGGTCAATTTCCACCCCTCCTATAACGGCAATCCGCTGGTCAATGCCATGACCGTGGGCATTGCGCCGAAGGATCGCATCTTCCTCTCCGCCGCGGCGGGTGTCGGCAATCCGGTGATCTATGTCGGCTCCAAGACCGGGCGCGACGGCATCCATGGCGCAACCATGGCCAGCACGGAGTTCGGCGCGGATTCCGAGGAAAAACGTCCCACCGTGCAGGTCGGCGATCCATTCACCGAAAAGCTGCTGATCGAAGCCTGTCTGGAGCTGATGGCCACCGACGCCATCATCGCCATTCAGGATATGGGCGCGGCTGGCCTGACCTCCTCCTCCGTCGAAATGGCGGGCAAGGGCGGGGTCGGCATCGAACTCGACCTCGATGCCGTGCCGCAGCGCGAGGAAGGCATGAACGCCTATGAAATGATGCTCTCCGAAAGTCAGGAACGCATGCTGATGATCCTGCGCCCCGACCGGCAGGATGTGGCCCGTGCCATTTTCGAAAAATGGGAGCTGGATTTCGCCGTCATCGGCCACCTGACCGATACCGGGCACATCGTCGTGAAGCATCAGGGCGTGGTGGAAGCCGATATTCCGCTCGATCCGCTGGCGGAACAGGCCCCCCTCTATCAGCGTCCGACCGTGGAAACACCGAAGCGTGCGCCGCTGGGCGAGGTCGCCGATCCGGTCGGGATCGCATCAGCCCTGCTGACGCTGATCGGCTCGCCTGACATCGCCTCCCGCCGCTGGATCTGGGATCAGTACGACAGCACCGTCGGCGGCCAGACCGTGCGCCGTCCGGGCGCTGCCGATGCCGCCGTGGTGCGGCTGGATGGCACGGAGCGCGCCCTGGCGCTGACCACCGATTGCACGCCGCGCTACTGCTTTGCCGATCCTGAAGTGGGGGGTGCGCAAGCCGTGGCGGAAACATGGCGCAACCTGACCGCGGTGGGTGCGCATCCGCTGGCCATTACCGACAACATGAATTTCGGCAACCCGCAAAAGCCCGAAATTATGGGCCAGTTCGCCGCCGCCATCCGTGGCATGCGCGAAGCCTGTCTGACGCTGGATTTCCCGGTCGTCAGCGGCAATGTCAGCCTCTACAACGAGACTGAAGGCACCGGTATTCTGCCGACCCCGGCCATTGGCGGCCTTGGGGTGCTGGATAATGCTGAAACCGCCACCGGCCTTTCCCTGCGTCCGGGCCTTGACCTGGTGCTGATCGGCACGGGCGGTACCACGCTCGGCCAGAGTCTGTGGCTGCGCGAAATCGCGGGCCGTGAGGACGGACCGCCCCCCGCCGTCGATCTGGCAGCGGAGCGTCGCCATGGCGATCTGGTCCGCAGCCTGATCCATCAGGGCAAGGTCGCTGCCTGCCACGATCTGTCGGATGGCGGTTTGCTGGTGGCCATCGCCGAAATGGCCATCGCCGGCCATACCGGTGCCGTGCTGAGCGGGGAAGGCGATCATGTCTTCTGGTATGGTGAGGATCAGGCCCGCTATATCATCGCCACCACCTATAGCGCGGCCGTGTTGGATGCGGCGAAAGCAGCCAATGTGCCAGCCAGCCTGATCGGACGTGCCGAAGGGACGGATTTGCAAGTGCCGGGTTGTACCCCCATATCCGTTGCTACCCTGCGCGAACGTCATGAGGCGTTCCTGCCTGCGCTGATGGCGCAGCGCTGAACGTCCTGCCATTCAAGCCCCGCGAAGGAGAGAATTGCTATGGCCATGTCGGTTGGAGAAATCGAGGCCCTGATCAAGGCGGCGCTGCCGGATGCACAGGTCACGATCGAGGATCTGGCCGGGGATGGCGATCATTACGCCGCCACGGTCATCAGCGAGACATTCCGGGGTAAAAGCCGGGTGCAGCAGCATCAGATCGTCTATCAGGCCCTGCAAGGCCGAATGGGAGGCGTGCTGCATGCTCTGGCGCTTCAGACTAGCGCGCCCGCCTGAAAACCCCTTTTTATTTCCTCTTGACGAGCCAACTAAGGACGAGCCGATGAGCGATACAGCCAGCCGCATTCAGGCGGATATCAATGAGAACCCGGTCATGCTCTACATGAAGGGCACGGCGATGTTTCCGCAATGCGGCTTCTCCGCCCGGGTGACGCAGATTCTGAACCATCTTGAAGTGCCCTATAAAACCGCCAATGTGCTGGAAGATCAGGCGCTGCGCGAAGGCATCAAGGCCTTCTCCAACTGGCCGACCATTCCGCAGCTCTACATCAAGGGAGAGTTCATCGGTGGCTGCGACATCGTAATGGAAATGTTCCAAAGCGGCGAATTGCAGGCCCTGCTCAGTGAAAAGGGCATTCCCCATAAGGCTGCCGCCTGAACTTACCCGGACGGGGTCAGGATACGATATGAAAGCCGGAGCCTGTACTCCGGCTTTTTTCGTGAAGTATCATGCTACATGACCCGCAGATTAAAGGCTGCATGGGCTATGCTTTTATCTCTCACCACATCAGAGAGAGTGTAGCGGTCAAGGACCGCCAGAAACGCTTTTGTTGCCTCGGCCAGTATAGAAGGGGCCTGACAGCCCGGACGCGCGGCACAATCGGCACACTCCACAAGATGAAAGCCATCCTCAGTACGGCGCACCAGCTCACCCACCGTGATCTGATCTGCCGGTCGACCAAGGAGTAAGCCTCCGCTACGCCCCCGCACCGAAGATACTAACCCGGCCGAGACCAGACCCTGTACTACCTTCATCAGATGGTTGTGGGAAATATCATAAACGCGTGCAATTTCTGCGATCTGTACAACACGATCCTGATTGACGCTCAGATAAATCATTACGCGAATAGCATAATCCGTATATCTTGTAAATTTCATAAAGTTGAATTTTCACAAATATAGTAAAAATAGAAGATGCGGTTTTTATATCCATTTTTTATGGACTTAAAGATGCATTTTATATACCTTTAAAAAACTGTTGTTCAGAATACACTAAAAAGGAACAGGCACCATGCCCTCCCCACTCGGTGATGCCACCACCGCCCTGATCAAGGCTACGATTCCTGCTCTCGCTGAATATGGCATTGCTATTACCCGGGCCATGTATGCGCGGCTGTTCCAGAACAGGGAGATTGCCGCCCTGTTCAATCAATCCAATCAATCCAATGGTATGCAGCCGGAGGCTCTCGCGGGCGCAATCCTTGCCTATGCCCGGAATATCGACACTCTTGAGGTGCTTGGCCCAGCCGTGGAGCGTATTGCCGAAAAACATGTCGGTGCGCATATCCTGCCCGAACACTATCACTTTGTTGCCGAAGCCCTGCTTGGAGCAATCAGCGATGTGCTCGGTGATGCCGCAACGCCGGAGATCCTGGACGCGTGGGGGGAGGCTTACTGGTTTCTTGCCAACGTCCTGATCGAGCGGGAAAAAGACCTGAGGGAGGCTGCCGCGAGGGCCGAGGGCGGATGGACCGGCTGGAGACCTTTCATCATTGCCGACAAGATCAGAGAAAGCGAATTCATTACTTCCTTTATCCTTCGCCCGACCGATGGCGGCCCGGTGCTGCGGCATCGGCCCGGTCAGTATCTGACGGTCACGCTGTCCCCTGCGGGGGCCCCTCCGCTGAAGCGCAACTACACCATTTCCTGTGCTCCCAATGGCAAATACTATCGCCTTTCCGTCAAACGTGAGGCGTCCGGCGGTGGAGCATCCGCTTTTCTGCACGATCAGATGAAGGTCGGCGATACCCTGCTTGCCACCCCGCCGGCAGGT
Source organism: Granulibacter bethesdensis CGDNIH1 (assembly GCF_000014285.2). Classification (NCBI taxonomy): domain Bacteria; kingdom Pseudomonadati; phylum Pseudomonadota; class Alphaproteobacteria; order Acetobacterales; family Acetobacteraceae; genus Granulibacter; species Granulibacter bethesdensis. The sequence goes on from NC_008343.2 coordinate 1,894,748, forward strand.
GATTTCGTGTTGCCGGAAAACCAGACACGGCCCGTGATTCTGGTCTCGGCCGGGGTCGGGCTGACGCCCATGGTCAGCATGGCTGAAAGCCTTGCCGCACGTCACTGCCCGGTGCCGGTGCATTTCATTCATTGCACCCAGAACAGCAAGACCCACGCCATGGGGACCGCGTTGAATGCGCTGGCAGAGAAACATAAGGACCGCATGACGGTCACGACCTTCTATTCCCGCCCGCTTGCAACCGATGAGCAGGGCGTGGCCTATGATCAAAAAGGCAGGATGACTGCCCAGTGGCTGATGGCATGGCTTTCAACCCATATGCCTCTGATGGATGCCGATCTCTATGTGTGTGGCCCGCGTCAGTTCCTGCATGACATGCTGACCGGGCTGGATGCAGCCGGTGTGCCTGCGGAGAGAGTACATCATGAGTTGTTCGGCCCTACTATCAGCCTTCAGGCCGCATAACATCTGCGTGTGCCGGTCATATTCATGCGGGGGAATCTGCAACCAGCGAGACGGTAAGGGCGCTGTCAGTCCGGGTTTTTATGAACCGGAGCCACAGACATGTCTCTTTTTGACTCGATCGTCGACAAGATTGTTCACTATGCTGGCAACCTTGTCTCGGGAGCCAAAGCCGAGCCCGCATCGGCCCAGCCTGCACCGGGTGAGGCTTCTACCGCCTCACCCGGTGCCATTTCCGGCACGGATTCTTCCCTGCAATCGGTCGATATCGGGGCTACGCTCTCCCGATTGGCAGAACAGAATGGCCAGGGCCTGAACTGGCAAAGCTCAATCGTCGATTTGCTGAAGCTTCTGGGGCTGGATTCCAGCCTGCAAGCCCGCCAGACGCTGGCCGGGGAACTCAACGTCCATGCCGGAGAAACCGGCAGTGCAGAACAGAATATCGCCCTCCATCAGGCGGTGGTGCAGAAGCTGGCTGCTCATGGCGGGAAATGGCCCGGCTGAGACGCAAGATCTTTCTCTTCAAACAGCATCAGGGCGCTGGCAGGATCTCTGCCAGCGCCCTTTTCCTGCCGGGACGAAACGGAGGAAGCGTTTTACTGACGCTGAAGATCAAAACGATCGAGCGTCATCACCTTGTTCCAGGCAGCAACGAAGTCACGCACGAATTTTTCTTTCGCATCGTCGGAAGCATACACTTCCGCCACGGCGCGCAGCTCGGAATTCGAACCAAAGATCAAATCCACCGTGCTGCCTTTCCAGCGCAAGGCATCGGTCTTGCGATCATGCCCTTCATACACGCCAGCCGTATCCGCAGCTTTTGACCATTTCGTGGACATATCGAGCAGATTGACAAAGAAATCATTGCTCAACACACCCGGATGATCGGTCAACACACCGAGTTGTGAGTGGCCTTCATTGGCATCCAGCACCCGCATCCCCCCAACCAGAACCGTCATTTCCGGCACGGTCAGATTGAGCATGCTGGCCCGCGTCACCAGCATCTCCGCCGGAGAAAGCTGGTTGGACGACGCATAGTAATTGCGGAATCCATCTGCGGTCGGCTCCAGCACGGCAAAAGATTTCACATCGGTCTGCGCCTGCACCGCATCGACCCGGCCCGGCGCGAAGGGTACCGTCACCGGATAGCCCGCTTTCTTCGCGGCTTCCTCAACCCCGACATTGCCGCCCAGCACGATCAGATCAGCGAGAGATATTTTTTTGCCATCATGATTGCCATCGTTGAAAGCAGTCTGAATGCTTTCAAGCTTGTCGAGAACTTTCTTCAGTTCCTGCGGATCATTGACCGGCCAGTCTTTTTCAGGAGCCAGACGGATACGGGCACCATTGGCACCCCCGCGCTTGTCCGTGCCGCGGAACGATGCCGCCGATCCCCATGCCGTGCGCACCAGTTCCGGAACCGTGAGGCCGGAGGCCAGAATTTTCTGCTTCAGATCGGTAATATCGGCTTCATCGACCGCCTTGTAGGTGATCGCCGGCAACGGATCCTGCCACAGCAGATCTTCCTTTGGCACTTCAGGACCGAAATAGCGCGAACGCGGTCCCATATCGCGGTGCACCAGCTTGAACCAGGCACGGGCAAAGGCGGCCTTGAATTTCTCAGGATCTTTCTGAAAACTGAGCGCAATCTTGCGATAGGATGGATCGGTTTTCAACGCGATGTCGGTCGTGAACATCATCGGCGGATGACGCTTGGAGGCATCAAAGGCGTCAGGAACCAGCTGATCCGCCGAAGCATCTTTCGGCTTCCACTGGACGGCGCCGCCGGGGCTTTTCGTCAGCACCCAGTCAAAACCGAACAGATTATCGAGATATTGTGATGTGAAATTCACCGGATCAGCCGACCATGCGCCTTCCAGGCCACTGGTGATCGCATCAGGGCCTTTGCCGGTGCCACATTTATTTTTCCAGCCTAGCCCCTGCTCCTCGATCCCCGCTGCTGCCGGTGCAGGACCAACGCATTTGCTGGGTGAGGCCGCACCATGGGCCTTTCCGAATGTGTGGCCCCCCGCGATCAGGGCGACGGTTTCCTCATCATCCATCGCCATACCGCCGAATGCCTCACGAATATCCCGCGCGGCGGCAACCGGATCGGGAACACCGTTCGGCCCCTCCGGGTTGACGTAGATCAGCCCCATCTGGGTCGCCGCCAGCGGCTTTTCCAGCTTGCCGTTCTTGTCACGATTGTTGGACATGAACTTTGCACCGGAACCCCAGTAGATCAGGTCAGGCTCCCAGTCATCAGTACGACCACCTGCAAAGCCATAAGTCTTGAAGCCCATGGTTTCCAGCGCGACATTGCCCGTCAGCACCATCAGATCACCCCATGAGAGCTTCTCGCCGTATTTCTTCTTGATCGGCCAGAGCAGGCGGCGGGCTTTATCCAGATTGGCGTTGTCCGGCCAGCTGTTCAGCGGCTCGAAACGCTGCTGGGCACCACTGGCACCGCCACGACCGTCATAGGTGCGATAGGTGCCCGCACCATGCCATGCCATGCGGATGAAGAAAGGTCCGTAATTACCATAATCCGCCGGCCACCAATCCTGCGGCGTTTTCAGCAGAACGGCGATATCCTTTTTGACCGCACCAAGATCAAGGGTCTGAAACGCCTTGATATAATTGAAGTTGGCTCCCAGCGGATCAGACTCTGCCGCATGCTGGCGCAGGGGAGACAGATCGAGATGATCCGGCCACCAGAACTGGATGGAACGCGGCTCACCATCACTCCAGGCTGGAACCATGGGTATGGTGGCAGAGAGAACGACTGTCAGAACGGCAGCAACGCTTCTGATTGTCCGGTGCATGCAGCTTGATCCTTCCTGATATAAATGGGGACTTCTGAACGGCGTCCCTTTCACGTGTCAGGAAGATGCAGAACCCGGTGGCGCAGGGATAATAGATTCTTGCTACCGTCAGGATCGGCTGAGCCTATCAAAGCAATACACGCCCGGAATTATCAATTATATCAAACGGATCGCAGAGTGTTTATTCAGACCTTGCAATAAAAAAGCCTCCTATTTCCCGGAAAATGGCAGTTATTGCAGGTTGCTACCCACAAAAAAGCCGCCTCCCGCAGGAGACGGCTTTTAGCCATCCAGCACTGCCAGCAGGAAACGCTCAGAGTGCCTCATCCAGCGCGGCAAGGATATTATCACCCATTGTCCGGGTGCTGACCGAAGCCATACCGGAACCGGCAATATCGGCGGTCCGCACGTTGCGGTTTAAGACCGTGCTGCAAGCCTGCTCGATCAGATCGGCCTCTGCATGCAGATCGAAGGAATAACGCAGCAACATGGAGAAGCTGAGAATCTGCCCCAATGGATTGGCAATGCCTTTTCCGGCGATATCGGGTGCACTGCCATGGATCGGCTCATACAGCGCCGGGCGACGACCATCCGCATCCCGTGCACCGAGCGTCGCGGAGGGCAACATGCCGAGGCTGCCGGTCAGCATGGAAGCGAGGTCCGAGAGAATATCTCCGAACAGATTGCCGGTCAGGATCACATCGAACTGACGCGGATTGCGCGCCAGCTGCATGGCACAGTTATCGGCCAGCATGTGCGACAGGGTAACATCAGCATATTCGGCGGCATGCAACTCCGTCACCACCTGACGCCAGAGCAGGCCGCTTTCCATCACGTTGCATTTTTCGACACTGGTGACGCGGTTGTCGCGCGCACGGGCCAGATCGAACGCCACACGGGCGACGCGCTGGATTTCCATGGTCGAATAGGTCTCGGTGTTGAAGCCGCGCTTCGTGCCGTCCGGCAGGGTCTCGATGCCTCGCGGCTCACCGAAGTAAACGCCGCCCGTGCTTTCACGGACAATCATGATGTCCAGACCGCGCACCACATCCGCCTTCAGCGTGCTGGCATCCACCAGTGCGTCGAATACCTTGGCCGGACGCAGATTAGCGAACAGGCCCAGCTCCGACCGTAAACGCAGAATAGCAATCTCCGGGCGCATGTCGAAGCCGAGCTTGTCCCATTGCGGACCACCGACGGAGCCGAACAGAACCGCATCAGCCGCTTTCGCGGCCGCCAGTGTTTCATCAGCCAGAGGCGTACCCTGCGCGTCAATCGCAGCGCCGCCAACCAGACCTTCGGACAGATCGAAGCGGATGCCGCGCTTCGCTTCCAGCCAGTCGATGATACGCCTTACCTGCTGCATCACTTCCGGGCCGACACCGTCACCGGGCAGCAGCAGCAACTTACGGGCAGTCGTCATGTGATCCGTCCTTCGCAAAAGCGCCCGCTTTCGAAAAAGCGGGGCGCCATCAGCAGCAAACTCGTATGAAGCCGCCGGCACTCAGTTGGCAGGCAGCGTAATCCGGGGAAACCAGGGCTGGGTTACGGTCCGGTTTTCCTCAAACCGGTCGATCGCCTCGCGGCGTTGCAGGGTCTGGCCGATATCGTCCAGACCGTTCAGCAACAGATGACGGCGGAAAGGATCAATCTCGAACGGGATTTCCTCACCGTTCGGACGCACCACCACCTGACGCTCCAGATCGACGGTCAGGCGGGAATTGGCACCATTTCCGGCATCATCCATCAGGCGATCACAGATATCGCGTGGCAGACGGATCGGCAAAATGCCGTTCTTGAAGCTGTTATTATAGAAAATATCTGCAAAATCCGGCGCAATCACACAGCGTATGCCGAAATCCAGCAAAGCCCATGGGGCATGCTCGCGGGAGGAGCCGCAGCCGAAATTCTCATGCGTGACCAGGATCTGCGCCTGACGGTAAGGCTCCCGGTTCAGCACGAAATCAGGGTTTTCCTGACCATCAATGTAGCGCATCGCATCGAACAGATGCGTGCCAAGGCCAGTGCGCTTGATGGTTTTCAGAAAGCGGGCCGGGATGATCTTGTCGGTATCGACATTGGCGACCGGCAGCGGTGCAGCAATGGCCGTCAGGACGGTGAACTTATCCATCAGACGGTCTCCTCGACATTCAGGGTGCGCACATCAGTCAGCTTGCCGGTAACGGCGGCAGCAGCGGCCATGGCGGGAGACAGAAGATGTGTGCGTCCACCCGGCCCCTGCCGCCCCTCGAAATTACGGTTGGAGGTGCTGGCGCAACGCTGGCCGGGCGTCAGCTTGTCCGGGTTCATGCCCAGGCACATGGAGCAGCCCGGCTCCCGCCATTCGAAACCGGCCTCCAGGAAAATCCGGTCCAGCCCTTCCTGCTCGGCCTGCTGCCGCACAATGCCGGAACCGGGGACGACCAGGGCACGTACGCCGTCCGCAACATGCCGGCCACGGGCGATGGCAGCGGCGGAACGCAAATCTTCGATCCGGCTGTTGGTACAGCTGCCGATAAACACGACATCGACCGGCAGATCAGCAATAGACGCACCGGGCTTCAGATCCATGTAGTCGAGCATACGGCGCATCTGGGTACGGCGCGCTTCATCGGTCGCACGGTCAGGGTCAGGCACAGTGCCGTCAATGCGCACCACGTCTTCCGGGCTGGTGCCCCATGTCACCATCGGCACGATCTCGGAGGCTTCCAGCACTACGACGCGATCGTAATGCGCGCCTTCATCGCTGGCCAGAGAGCGCCAGTATTCCACCGCACGATCGAAATCCTCGCCCTGGGGTGCAAAGGGGCGGCCACGCAGCCATTCAAAGGTCACATCATCAGGTGCCACCAGACCCGCACGGGCACCGGCCTCGATCGACATGTTGCAGATGGTCATGCGGCCCGCCATATCCAGCGCCCGCACCGCCTCCCCGGCATATTCAATCACATGGCCATTGCCACCCGCCGTGCCGATCTTGCCGATGATCGCCAGAATCATGTCCTTCGCCGTGGTGCCGGGCGGCATCTTGCCCCGCACCTCGACCAGCATATTCTTCGCAGGCTTCTGTAACAGGGTCTGGGTGGCCAGCACATGCTCCACCTCGCTGGTGCCGATGCCGAAAGCCAGTGCGCCCAGCGCGCCATGGGTGGAGGTGTGGCTGTCACCGCAAACGATGGTGAAGCCCGGCAGGGAAATCCCCTGCTCCGGTCCTACCACATGGACGATACCCTGCCGCACATCCAGCAGATCGAAATAGGGCACGCCAAACTCGGCCACGTTCTTCTGAAGCGTTTCAACCTGCAAACGGCTTTCCGGCTCCTGAATACCGGCACGGCGGTCGCTGGTGGGAACGTTGTGATCGACCACGGCAATAGTGGCATCCGGACGGCGCACCAGGCGGCCAGCCATACGAAGGCCCTCAAACGCCTGAGGCGACGTCACTTCATGCACAAGGTGACGGTCGATATAGAGGATGCAAGTGCCATCCTCCAGACGATCCACCACATGGGCATCCCAGATCTTGTCGAACAGCGTCCGCTTCATGCGAGCCTCCGGTCAGGGTGGCCGAACCACGATCCGGCACATCCCGAATAAGCACATCACCCTGTTGCAGCGAAAAAGATCCGCCAACAGGGCACTTCATCAACAGCGCCTGCATAAAAGGGGACACGGCTCGTGCGGTGCAACCGCCGAATCGTGTCCCCTCTTCAGCGTTTCCGGCATGACAGCACGGAATAATGCAGCGTAAGAATGCCGCAGCGACATGGTAAGGCCCCCGCCTTGCCATGTTCGCCCCCTGCCTTGCGCGGCCTCATTCCAGCCCCCCATCCAGACAGTCCCCGCATCCCGCCTCCATCACCCGGCAAAACCGGGGATGGAAGCAGGAGCGCCGATTAATTACTCGGCGGCTGCGGTTTCGGTCGTGGTGGAGCGCGCCTTTTCGGCGATACGGGCGGACTTGCCGGAGCGTCCACGCAGGTAATACAGCTTTGCACGACGCACATCGCCGCGACGCACCACCTGAATTTCCGCAATGGTGGGGGAGTACAGCGGGAACACGCGTTCCACACCCTCGCCATAGCTGATCTTGCGGATGGTGAAGTTGCTGTTCACGCCACGGTTCGAACGGGCGATGCACACGCCTTCAAACGCCTGGGTACGGGTACGCTCACCTTCGACGACCTTCACGAGCACGCGCAGCGTGTCGCCGGGCACGAATTCGGGAACGGGACGTTCGCTGACGAGACGGGCAATCTGTTCCGCCTCGAAGGTCTGGATGATGTTCATGACTTGGATCCTTCTCTGGATGCGGTGATTAGGGCGAGCCGCCACCGCGCGCAACATTATCTTCAGGATAAGAGGCATGTGGCGATGCGGCATCGCCCAGCCGGTAAGCCGTCCATAAATCCGGGCGCCGTTCCCTGGTCACGGTTTCCGCCTGACGCTGCCGCCAGGCGGCAACCTCGGCATGGTGGCCGGAAAGCAGGACATCAGGCACGCGCCGGCCCTGCCATTCGGCGGGTCTGGTGTAATGCGGATATTCCAGCAATCCGGCGGAGAAGCTTTCCTCCTCCGCACTGCTGGCGGCCCCCATCACACCGGGCAACAGACGGATGCAGGCATCAAGCAGCACCAGCGCCGCAGGCTCACCGCCCGACAGCACATAGTCGCCGATACTGACCTCCTCTGCCGCATGGGCATCAAGGACGCGCTGGTCGATCCCCTCATAACGGCCGCAAAGCAGGATGCATCCCGGCCCGGAGGCCAGAGTGCGCACCCGCGCCTGCGTCAGGGGGCGTCCACGCGGGGTCATGCACAGAAAGGGGCGCGTATCCCCCTCCATCCTGACCGCCGAGAGCGCGGCATCCAGCACATCCGGCCGCATGACCATGCCAGCACCACCGCCAAAAGGCGTATCGTCCACCGTCCGATGCCGGTCTGACGCATGGGCGCGGATATCCTCCGCCTGCAGCGCCCACACTCCGTCCCGCAATGCCCGCCCGGCCAGAGACAGGCCGAGAGAGCCGGGAAACATCTCCGGAAACAGCGTCAGCACGCTGGCACGCCAGGGAGAGGAAGGAAGGGCCTCATGATGAGAGGAAACTGCGCTCATGCCGCCTCTCCCCCATCATCGTGACCCAGCTCATTCCGGCCGAATTCCGGAGCGTTTTCTTCCTGCGGCGGGTCGATCAGCACCCGGCCGGCGGCAATATCCACCACCGGCACAGCGGCCCGCGTGAACGGCACCAGCAGGGAGGCACCGCCGGAGCGGGTGATCTCCAGGCTTGCGCCCGCGCCGTAATCATGCACCTGCGCAACTTGACCCAACAGCGTCTCATCCGCCACCAGCCGGGCCTCCAGACCGATGAGATCGACGAGGTAAAAATCATCCTCGTCCTCCACCGGCGGCAAGGCGTCCCGGTTGATGAAAAGACGCGTATTGGTCAGACGCTCCGCCGCGGAACGGTCCTGCACCGGCACACCGTCAATGGTGATGCCGGCCAACCCGTCCGCGCGCCAGTCCAGCATGATCTGCCGCCCGGCCTCGTCATGCAGCAAGCCATACGCGGTCAGATCGTCGGGATCGGCCGTGTAGCTGACGACATGCACCAGGCCGCGCACCCCGTGGGGGCGACCGATCACGCCCAGCAGGATGAGATCGCGCGACATTCGGACAAACCGGATTTAAAAGGACGGACGAACCGGATCAGGAAGCGGCGGCAGCCGCAGCGGCCTTCGCACGTTCCTGCGCCTTCTTCTTCGGCGCTGCCTGCTTCGGCTGCTCATTCCAGGTCGGCATCTTGGTCAGACCGGCCTTCCCCAGGAAGCGGGCGACGCGGTCGGTGGCGATGGCACCCTCGGTCAGCCAATGCATGATGCGGTCCTCGAACAGGCGGACGCGCTCGGCATGCTCGGCGGGGAGCATCGGGTTATAGCTGCCCAGCTTCTCGATGAAGCGGCCATCGCGCGGGGCGCGGCTGTCGGCAACGACGATATGATAGTACGGACGCTTCTTGGCGCCGGCACGGGCAAGGCGAATCTTGAGGCCCATCGGGTCACTCCCACGTGGCTCTGAACTGCATCCAAACGAAAACGCGCCGCTGCGCGAACCCTCGCGGAGCGGCGGTGCCCAATTCGGACAATCGGTGGTCTCTCTAGCGGAACCGATCGACACAGGTCAAGTAAAGCGACCTGCCTCGCCCCGCGCTTCATGCAAGGCGGTCATGAACCTCCACCCTGCATGTATAAGGACCACCCATTCCTATACGGGCGGTTCACCTGAGCAGCCTCATCAGAAGACAAAAGGCAAAAAATAATTAACGATACGCAACAATATCAACCTTTCTATAAATTCATTTCATCCTAAATATTACAATTACGTAATATGATTCTCTTCCTTTTAATATTGCGACTCACTATCATTATCGTATATGCCCCCGGCTGTTTTATAACTACCGCACAGGGCACGGGGTAATAATGTTCCGGCACTTTCTTTACGCTATCATAATAATTTTATTTTTAGGCATGTTATCAAAAGCCCAAGCGGGGGAAGGCCTTTTCTCACGCGTGTATCTGACCGATACAATGCCGAAAGGAACATTCGAGGTTGAGGAAACGGTCAGAAATCGTTCCGGTCGTGCATTCGGGCAGTATAACGGCACTGATTTTCGTACCGAACTGGAATATGGCATCACCGACAAACTTCAGGTCGCAGGATATTTCAATACCCTGCTGATGAACGCCAAAGGCGCGCCGGATGATGACGATCCAGACGGAGAAACAGGTTTTACACGGCACAATTTTACTGTGCAAAGTATTGCAGCCGAATTCATCTATCGCTTATTTAGCCCTTACGAAACCAAACATGGATGGGGAATGGCGCTCTATTTTGAACCAGAATTGATGTTTCATGATCTGCATAATGGTCTGACCTATGACAGCACAGCCGAAATCGAGACCAGACTGATTATACAGAAGAACTTTCTCGATGATCGTTTGATCATCGGCTATAATCTCGTTCTTGAATTCGAGACAATTAAATTTGCAAACGATCCGGAGCGCAACAGCGAACTGGACTGGAATAACGAAATCGGCGTGACTTACCGTTTTGCTCCAAGCTGGTTTGCCGGAATAGAGGGGCGCAATCACAACGAATATGGTAATTTCCAGAAACATGAACATACCGTTTTTTGGATCGGGCCTGTCCTTCATTATGGTGGCCAACATGTATGGGCCAATCTCGGGTGGATGCATCAGGTCGCAGGCAATCCGGGTTACAACGACAACGGAACACCGATCGGCGAAAGCCTGTTTTTGCGCAGCCATGAACGGGATGAAGTGACTTTGAAGCTGGGCCTTCCTTTCTGAGCCACCTTTTGTCTGACAGACGTTATCCGGGATAAATCGACCTATGAAAAATCGTTTTTTTCTTCTGGCTTCTGTACCGGCTGCAATCATCGGATGCGCAGCCTATGCAGAAACATATTTTACCGTTGCCCAGGTGCAGGCGCTGATGTTTCCCGGTCAGACACTGACCGAAGATTTCCGGAAAATGACCGATGCTCAGAAGCAGGAAATCGAGAACAGAAGCAACACCAACGTGGAGCATCATAAAGTCAAACTCTGGCGGGCACCTGATGGTGGCGCGCTGATGGTTGACCAGGTCACCGGCAAGCATGAATACATTACCTATGCTGTCGCGATTGATAAAAACGGTGCTGTGCGTGACATCGAAATCATGGATTACCGCGAGACTTATGGTGGCCAGATCAAGGATGCATCTTGGCGGCAGCAATTTGTCGGCAAGACACTCGATTCCCCGCTGACACTGGAGAAAGATATCCGCAACATCTCCGGCGGCACCTTGTCCGCACGCCATATCACCGATGGCGTCAGGCGGCTTCTGACAACCTATGCTGTTCTCTACAATAATGGCCGGCAATGAACGCAGACGCGCCCGCCCGCTGCTCGGCACCATCGTCCGGATCACGGCAACAGGCATGACCGATCCCGATGCTGCCATCAGCGATGCCTTCGCGGAAATAGCCATGATCCATGCGCTGATGAGTTTTCAAAGCAGCAGCAGCGATCTTGGCCGCATTGCCGCAGCCAAACAGGGCGAGCACATTGTCATTGATACACGCACACGCGACTGTCTGCGTGTTGCCCTGGATTGGGCAGCGCGCAGTGAAGGAGTGTTCGATCCCGTTGCAGCATGCTGCCAGGATGCATGCTGGAAGCATATAGACCTTGATCGTGATGGTGTACAGATACTGCGCCCATTGCGGGTCGATCTATCGGGCATTGCCAAAGGATACGCGGTCGATCGTGCCACTGCCGTGCTGGCCGCTCGCGGGGCCAGCAGTGCAGTCGTCGAGGCGGGTGGCGATCTTCGTGTCTCCGGTCTGCGGGAGGAAACCGTGGCTCTTCGGCCTGGCTGGGCAGCTCAAGCCGCCTGCATCACCCTCTCTGACGGTGCCCTGGCTTCCAGTGACCCGGCACTGACAAAAGAACAAACCGGAAAACCCGAGCATCTGCACGGGCAGACCAGACAGCCAGCCCCCGACCTGTTCGTCAGTGTTGCAGCGCCGTCCTGCATGGATGCCGATGCCCTGACCAAAATTGTCCTTGCCGATATGAAAATAGCCCCGCCGCTGCTGAAAGCCTGCGGCGCTACCGCTTACCTCCATGATGGGTCATGCTGGAGCAGCATCCCCTCATCATGACAAAACGCCCCTCACTCCCAACCCGGCGCCGATATGCGGTCTACATATCCGGGCTTGGCCTCTGGCTGAGCGGTGTGGCGTGGCTGATCCTTCATGATGTCATTTCACCGGACGCTACAACGCCTTTTATACCCGCCACGATCACGCCCCTCTGCCTGAGCATCCATGGCGCCTGCGCAATGGCCGCGCTGTGGGTAGGAGGATTGCTGTGGGGCACCCATATCGCTCCACGCTGGCGCGGCCGCCACAACAGAGTCAGCGGAGCAATCATCACCGCGGCTTTTCTGCTGCTGGCGATAACGGGATACTGCCTTTACTATATGGGTGATGAAACGGTGCGGGCATGGGCTTCGATCCTGCACTGGGGAATTGGACTTCTGTTGCTGCCAGCATTCCTGATCCATCGTCACAAGCAACGAGCATCCTGATTTTACCACGCAGTAAAGGGTCTGTCGCATGGGCTGGCTGCTTTTACTGATCGCGCCCTTTATCGGCAGTTTTCTCGGGGTGCTGATCAGGCGCTGGCCTGATGGTCATGGTATTGTTTTCGGTCGCTCCCGCTGTGAACACTGCGGCCATCCTCTGTCACCCGCCCAGATGATCCCGCTGCTGAGCTTCCTCTGGCTACGTGGACGATGTCGGCAGTGTGGCAGTCCTATCGATCCGTTTCATCCGATGATCGAGTGTGCCGCCCTCGCAGTGGCCGTCTGCGCCTGCGTCGCACGCGGCATCAATAATCCCTTTCTGGCAGGGGACTGCATACTCGGCTGGGCGCTGCTGGCGCTGGCCTGCATTGATTTGCGGCACTGGCGGCTTCCGGATGTGCTGACCCTCCCGCTCATTCTCCTCGGGATGGGGGAAGCAATATGGCTTGATCCTGCCACCTTGCTCTGGCCACGCGTAACAGGGATCGCGATGGCATATGGTACCCTGACGGCACTCGGCGTGCTGTATCGCCTGCTGCGCGGACGGGAGGGGTTGGGGGCCGGAGATGCCAAACTTTTCGCCGCCGGGGCAGCATGGACCGGACTGACCGCCCTGCCCGGTATCTTGTTGCTGGCTGCGCTGGGCGGGTTGATCCATGCCGCCATCCGAGCCTCACGAGGCAGTTCATTCAGCCCACATGCTGCCATCCCCTTTGGCCCCGCTCTGGCCGCCGCGATCTGGATCGTCCGCCTGTTGATGTTTCAGGACATGGAATAGCCCGGACAGCCTCTACAAAGACCGCTTTTCCATTATCAACCGCGCCGCAAAACCAATCATCACCGTGCCCGTGATGCCATCCAGCACGCGGGATGTCGCTGGATGCGTCAACAAACGCTGCAACGGAACGGTCGCCACCGCTACGGCAGAGAAAAACACCAGCCCCATGAAGGCGTGAATACCGGATAGCAGCGCGCCGAACGAAACAGCCGGAAGCTCTGGCGGCAGAAACTGCGGCAGAAACTGCGGCAGAAAACTGACATAGAAAACACCGACCTTGGGATTGAGCAGATTGGTCATCATCCCGCGCAGAAACCAGTTGGGATTTGCCGCCAAGCGCCCCTGCCCTGCCGGCAGCATAATCGGGAACCCACCGCCCGCAAACACCCGGCGCAGCATGGTCACGCCAAGCCAGGCCAGATAAAACGCACCGGCCATCTGTACCACACGATAAGCATTTTCAGACGCCGCCAGCAGTGCACCAAGTCCAAGCGCCGTGATCACCCCCCAGCTCAACACCCCTGCCGAAATGCCTGCACCGGCCAGAACAGCCTGACGTGGCCCCTCGACAGTTCCAGTCCGCACAACCAGAGCCGTATCCAGCCCCGGTGTGACCGTCAGCAGAGCCGCCGCCGCAGAAAAACGTATGATGGCCGAAAATGCATCCATGATCCGTCTGCTCCATCGGACTGCCGGGAAAGCAGCTTTCCTATCAGAAAGAATTTCAGCCGATCCATGTCTTCATAACAAAGCAGCTCAGTCGGGAAAAAATCTTTCTGACTAAGGATAATCTGCATAACCGTCAGTCACGAGGATTTGATTCGTTTCTTTTCCTCCCCCTCCGTTGCCACATGACACAACCAGCCCAATAATGATCCGGTACTGTATCATTTTGCTATCTGGCTTTGGCATCATCACAGGGCCCGCTCATGCCGATTGCGCTTCCCCCTTTTCCTTGGGCCAAATTTGCGGAACCGGATTGCTGGTTACCCCTGATCACGCATCTCGGGGATGTCGGCGACTGTTTTGAGGCCCTGCTCAATCTGCCGCTCTATCGTGCTCGCCTGGCCACCATCATCGAAAAGGAGCCGGATCGCGTCACCATACAGCGTCTATGCGCGCTGGCTTTTTTACACGATATTGGAAAACTCAGCAGTGGTTTTCAGGGGAAAATCCTGACAAAAGCCAGAAAAGGCCATCTGCTGGAAGGCTATCATGTACTCTGGAGAAAAGAAGCGGGGCTACAAGATGCGCTCGGTTTGCGGGAAGATCTGAGCCAATGGGGCGAAGCCATGCGCAGCCTGTTTCTGGCGGCACTGGCACATCATGGCAGGCCGATCATGGTCGTGGGTCAGGAGCCGGTGCAAGCAGACTGGGCAGCCCGGACAGGGTACAATCCGACCGAGGCCGCAAGGGCAATCGGGCAAGCCTGCCGTACCCGGTACCCTGATGCTTTTGGTCCCGGCCCTCACCTGCCGCATCATACCGAGCTTCAGCATTTTTTTGCCGGCCTGGTAGCACTGGCCGATCAGATTGGATCACGCGAATGTGATTTTCCCCTTGATCGCACGATACGCACCGCCACAAAGGCGGCAGATGTCCTGCGCAATATCAACATGGACGTGTCACGACTGCGTCAGGCGCTGAAACCGGTTGAGCCATGGCAGCTTTTCGGCTGGGCGGAAGGGACGAAACTGCGCCCGATGCAACAGGCTTTGCTGGAGCTGTCTCTGGACATACGCCTTGCCGCACTGGAATCCGAAACCGGCTCCGGCAAGACCGAGGCCGCTTTTCTGCGCTTCCTGCGCCTGTTCAGGGCAGGGTTGGTGGATGGGCTGTATTTTGCCGTACCAACGCGCGCAGCCGCAGCACAACTTCATCGACGGATCAATCATGCCGTACAGGCAGCCTTCGGAGGCGAATGCTTTCTGGCCCTGCCCGGATACATGAAGGCCGGGACTTCTGAAGGCTGGGCCCTGCCCGGCTATCGCGTGGAATGGGCCGACAATCCGGACGAAGCACAGAAGCAGGCACGATGGGCTGCCGAAACCTCACGCCGTTTTCTGGCCGCACCAGTTGCCGTGGGTACGGTTGATCAGGTCATGCTGGCGGGCTTGCAGGTGAAATGGTCGCATTTTCGCAGTGCCGCCCTCGCCCGCAGCTATCTGGTCATCGACGAAGTGCATGCTTCGGATAGCTATATGAGCGCGGTCATGGACCGGATCGTGCAGAATCATGTGGCCCATGGCGGCCACGCATTACTGATGTCAGCAACGCTTGGCTCGGCTACACGCGCCAGCCTGCTGGGCGCCAGGAAAAAGAGAAAAACAGATTCGCACAGCCCAGTACATGCGCCTTATCCATCCCTGAGCTGGGCTGAAGGAGAAGAAAGACGAAAACAGGAAATTCATCTCGGCATTGACCTGACAGAATATCAGAAGGCGGTTTCCGTTAACGCGGCTCCCCTGATTGCAGACCCACACGCCATTGCAGGCATGGCGCTGGAAGCGGCACGACAAGGCGCGCGCGTGCTGGTAATCCGTAATACAGTCGATCAGGTGATTGCGACACAGCGGGCGATTGAGGCGCTGGATGCCCATGCCCCCACGTTATCGGTCAACGGGATACGCTGTCCCCACCACAGCCGATTTGCCGCCGAGGACCGCCTTCTGCTGGATCATGCGGTTGAGCAAGCGATGGGCAAGCACTCCGTTCCCGGCGGCCGGATCGTCTGCGGCAGCCAGACAGTAGAACAAAGCCTTGATATCGATGCCGACTTTATGATCACCGATCTGTGTCCGATCGACGTATTGCTGCAACGTATCGGGCGGTTGCATCGTCATGCCGGTCGTCATGACCGGCCCGATGCGTTCAGAAACGCCCGATGCGTTGTGCTGATACCGGAAATATTATCTCCAGAGATTAATCTGCTCCGCTTCGGTCTGGGGATCAGCCGCGATGGAGGCGGCGTTTACACCGACATCACCGGGCTGGAATCGGTGCGACGCATGATCAATGATGGAATGGTCTGGACAATTCCACAGGACAATCGACGACTGGTAGAAACAGGCACCGATCCGCAAACCCTTACAGCACTGGCTCAACAACTGGGTCCAGCCTGGACTCAAGCGCGTAACGCTGTCGTAGGAGGACGCAGCGCACAGGGTACAATCGGGCGCATGAACCTGGTCGACTGTACACGCGCCTTCGATGGCAGCATTGATGACTGTTTCCCGAATGATACGAATATTGTCACCCGCCTTGGTGCTGACCGTACCGCACTGCTTTTTGCGCCGGATACAAGGGGACCATTCGGAGAAAAAGTATCGCAGATCTTCGTACCCGGACATTGGGTTGACGCCAGTGTTGCAACTGCAACCGGAGCCGAATGGATACAGCCATCATCGGAACAGCTTGTGTTCGAATCTGCCGGATTAAGCTACAGCAGGTTTGGGCTGACACGGTCTTATAGCACCTAAAAAGAAGCCAAAATGACAGTGTTCTATATTGACAAAATTTTAATTCACAGTTGTATTCGCAATGATAAATTCGTTTAAAAAAAATAAGCTTTCCCATTGTTAAATGGCTTGTCTTTCAGTCGTTTTGGCTAACCTCATATCCTCCTCATTCAGGTTGAATGAATGTATTGTCTTCTATCTCATCCTGTTTTTCGTGTTGTTACCAGAACTGAAACTCATGTTCTGACCCTGCCGGGTGCTCTGGCCGCATTGATGCTGGACAAAGTGGACAATTTTACTGGCCTGCGTCCGCATCAGCAACATGCATGGCATATGTTCCTGGCAGCGCTTGGGGCCATTGCGCTGCATCATGCCGATCAAAGCGCCATTCCCGAAACAGAGGGAGAATGGAAAGACCTGCTCCTTGACCTGACCAATCAGGCCGAGGAACCATGGTCATTGATTGTTGAGGATCTCTCAAAGCCTGCCTTTCTTCAGCCCCCGGTTCCTGAGGGGAAGCGCGAAGTACTGAAGAACACAGTTTATACACCGGATGCGCTGGATATTCTGATCACCGCAAAAAATTTTGATCTGAAGGCTGAAGTCGCTGTTGAAGCCGGGCTTGATGAATGGGTTTTTGCTCTGGTCAGCCTGCAAACAATGCAGGGTTATAGCGGGGCCACAAAATATGGAATTGCCCGCATGAATGGCGGGTTCTCTGCTCGCCCCTTTCTCGGCCTGGCACCTCCAAAAGGAGGAATTGGCGCTCACCTTCGCCGCGATATACGCGCCATGTTGGCCGGACGGGGCAAGCTGCTCGACATGTATCGGGATTATGATGATGAGGGCCTTGCGCTCCTTTGGTTGGAACCCTGGGATGGCAAGACCAGTCTATCACTCGATCAACTCGATCCATGGTTTATCGAAATCTGCCGCCGGGTTCGTCTGATTAAAGGGGCTGATCAGCCCATTGTCGCGCTTGCTGTTGGCTCCTCGGTCGCGCGTATCGAGGCCAAGGCCTGCAATGGAATCACTGGAGATTTCTGGGCACCAGTATATGACAGCGAAGGAAAATCTTTTTCTCTGGATGCACGAGGTTTTTCTTACCGGGTATTATGCAGACTTTTGTTCGGGGAAAAGAAGCAACGGGCTGCACGACTGCCCCAATCGATGCAGTTGCTACCCGATGAAACAGACATGATACTTGTGGCTCGTGGTATGGTACGCGGCCAAGGCAAAACAGAGGGTTTTCACGAGCGCATCATTCCAACACACCGACATATCGTCGATGCCATGAATGATGAAACCAAACGGCTTCAATTGGCGGAAATCGCTGATAAACAGGAGAAAGAGATTGCTTATATCGCATCCGCTTTGAGGCAGGGCTGCGCTATCGTATCTATTGGCGGCGCGAATAAAAAACCGTCAAAAGATGATTATGGTTGTGCGGCCCCTTATACAGATCGTCTGGAAGCCGAGGCCGACGCCTATTTCTTTACGACAATCCAGCAACGTTTCGAAGAAGGTGAGAACACTAAGATACCTTATCTGCGACACTTGATCCGCTATGCAGAACGCCTGCTTATTGACGCATCGGAGTCTATCGCCTGCCCCGTTCAAAACCGCTGGCGAGCGCGTGTTCGCGCGCCCCGTGCATTTCATGGTATGCTGTGGACTCAGAAAAGCCCTTTTGTAAACGACCGCACCTCGATTTTTCCTCCGAAAGAAGCGGCTGATGTCAGACAGTAAAAACCAGACCGAGCAGGATAGTGATCCGCTTATCTCCAAACTTTCCCTTGCATTGGCCAGATTGCCTCCCGGCAATCTGGCGTCCCTCCGGCGAGCGATTCCGGGCCATGGATGTCCAGAGTTCTGGAGAATTTTTTATAGCCAGAAACTTGATCAAGATCGCAAGTATAATGATCAAGCCTGGGAATGGGTGATGATTGCCATTGCACGGCTGACACCAACCGGGCAGCCACTTATACGCTCAGGAAACAAGGAAGACTTCAAATTAAGCGCCCATAATAGTGACATCTCACTGGGACAAGCCCTTTCTGATGCTAACGTTTCTGAAAAACGGTTTACTGGTCTTCTAAACGCCCCGTTCGTACAAAGGCGGGAGATGGTCATGAGGTTGGTTCACGTACTGTCAGCCGCGCGCGCACGTTTCAACATGAACGATATCGCACAGTTACTTGTGCAAGAGCATCATGATCCACGTGCCACCAATAATCCACTGCGCAAACTGGCTAAAGATTATTATCACGCTTCCGACGTAAAAGAGAAAGAGAAGGCCAATGCCTGAGCCACGTTTCCTTCAGATTCACAGTCTGCATAGCTACACGGCTTCTCTGCTGAACCGCGATGATAGCGGGCTGGCCAAGCGCCTTCCCTATGGCAGTGCTGTGCGAACCCGCATTTCCTCACAATGTCTGAAACGGCACTGGAGGATGGATGAAGGTACTTTTTCTCTCCATCGGATTGAAGGCGCGGAAGAAGCTGTTCGCTCGCGCGATCTGGTGACGAAGCGGCTGCGTGAGCCCCTTCAAGGAACCGTTGACGTCAACATTCTGAATGCGATCGAACCTGCTTTTCAAGCTGCTGTCTATGGGAAGAAAGGCGCCGATGACAAAAGTAGCCGCCAGCCTCTTCTGTTTGGCGCACCCGAACTACGTTATCTGGCCGAGCAGTTTACCCGTATTGCGACCTCTGCCACCGATCCAAAATCTGCCAAAGCCGCTGCAGAAGATTTCACAAAAGACAAATTATTTCAAAATACAATGAAGGCTATGCGGGATTCCGTATCTCTTCCCGGTGGCCTGACGTCTGCTTTGTTCGGGCGTATGGTGACCTCCGATCCCGAAGCGAACATCGATGCGCCAGTGCATGTGGCCCATGCTTTCACCACACATGCTGAACAGACGGAAAGCGACTATTTCGCCGTCGTCGATGATCTGGCAGGCGTCGAGGATACCGGGGCCGACCATATCGGTTCGACCGAACTGACCTCCGGCCTGTTTTACGGTTATGTCGTGATAGATGTTCCGACCCTGGTCTCCAACCTGACCGGTGTTGCTGCAAGCAACTGGCTTGCTGCTGATCGCAAGATGGCGGCTGAAGTGACAGCCTGTCTGATCGGCCAGATCGCTACGGTCTCGCCCGGTGCGAAACTCGGCTCCACCGCACCCTATGGCTATGCCACCACCATGCTGGTGGAGGCTGGGGACCGTCAGCCGCGTTCTCTGGCCGAAGCATTCCGTGATCCGGCCGAGCCAACCGTTAAAGATGCAGAAGATAAACTCCATCAAAAGCTCAAAGCCTTTGATGAAGCCTACCAAACCGGGGAAGACAGACGTCTTCTGTCATTGAGCAACGATCCGGGCATCAAAAATGTCAGCCGCACGTCTCTGCCGGAGCTGATGCAATGGGTGCGCGATACCATCCTGAAAGCCGCATGATGCGCTGGCTGGTGTTGCAATGGCGCGCACCGCTTGCAAGCTTCGGCGGGACGACCATCGATTCACGCGGTGTAACACGCGATTTTCCGGCTTTGTCGGCAGTCACCGGGCTGCTGGCCAATGCGCTCGGCCTTGATCGTACCGACACCACGCAGCTCGACCGGTTGCAGGAACGGATCGTGTTCGGGGCCAGACGCGAACAGGAACCACTGCTCGGGCGGATGACGGATTTTCAGACCGCCCTGCTCGGCAGCAATGATCGCGGCTGGACGACACGCGGTCGTGTCGAAGGACGCGACGGTGCCTCGAACGCAGAAGCCAGCACCCATATCCGCCAGCGCGATTATCACGCGGATATGCAAATGACTGTTGTGCTGCATCTTACCCATGCTGAAGAAGCTCCGACGCTGGATGATATTGCCAAAGCGCTGCTGAAACCGGCCCGCCCGCTGTTTTTCGGGCGCAAGCCGTGTCTGCCGGCAGATTATGTGCTCGCTGCCCAGGAAGAAAACAGATGGGTAGAAGCCGAAGATGCCAGAGCAGCACTGATCGCAATCCCCGGCGAGGGTCTGTTGCGTGCGCAATGGTCTGCTGCCCCCGGCAAGGGAAAGAGTCTCGCCGACCGACGTAACTGGCGCAGCGGGCTGCATGGCGGCACGCGACGCGTTGAGGAGGAACGGATTACCCCCGTTACACGACGCTGATGCTACATCTGATCCATCTGCCGATTGAGGCTCGCTCCTTTGCGCGTTGGGCCAGGGATCGTGGCTTCGGTCCGAAAGGCACTCAGGATAACGATGCGGTGCTGCATCATCTGCTGACGCAATTATTTGGCAGACAGATGCTTCAACCCTTTCGTGTGTTTACGCCGGAACAGGCCAACTGGTCCCTTTACGCCTACGCCAATCAGGACGCGACGACACTGGTGGAACAGGCGCGTTTCTCGATCACGCCGGACATGACGGAAGTTATCTCTCTGGAGCGTCTGCGCAGCAAGGCCATGCCAGACGCAAAACCGGGGCAGCGGATCGGCTTCGATGTCAGAATAAGGCCGGTCCGTCGCTCTGCCAAACAGCACGACCAGGAAAGCGAAAAAATGCAGGAACGTGACGCTTTCCTTGCAGAGGCGCTGCATAATCACGCTGACGACAAAACCGGTATGAAAAGCGCCAATCGCACCCGCGAGATGGTTTATCGCGAATGGCTGGCGGAGCGTATGCCATGGGCCACGCTGGAAACGGCACGACTGGCGCATTTCCAGCGTCGGCGCGTACTGCGCAACGGGAACGGTATCGAGGGGCCTGATGCAACGATTCACGGCACGATGATTATTGGTGATCCCGCGCAATTTTCTGAAGCCCTTCGAAAAGGCATTGGCAGACACAGCGCTTATGGGTATGGCATGATGATGCTGCGCCCACCGGATGCTCTTCCGCCGGATCGCTGATCGATGCTGAAGGGAAGGCTGGGACTTCACTCCTCCCGTATTCCTCACGCGGACCGTGCCGGCCTGCTGTATCTGGCGCGAGGGCAGTTGGTGGCACGAGATGGCACTCTCGCCTTCCTGCGCGGGCCGGAGGAAGACGAGACCTTGCCCAGCGGCGAATACGGTATTCCCGTGCAGAGTATCTCGATGATCCTGCTCGGTCCCGGCTCGACCGTCAGCCATGATGCGCTCCGTCTTCTCGCGCGTGCCGATACTGCTCTGGCAGCGGTGGGAGAGGATGGGGTGAGGCTTTATACAGCGCCTCCACTGGGGCCTGATCGCTCGGCTGTGGCACGGCGACAGGCAATCCTGTGGGCGGACCCCAAAAAACGGGTAGATGTCGCCCGGCGCATGTATGCATGGCGCCTTGGCGAAGTGTTGCCCCATCGGGATATCACCGTGCTGCGTGGAATCGAAGGTGCCCGGATGAAGGAGATTTACCGCCTCGCTGCGCAACGTGCCGGTATTGTATGGCATGGCCGACGCTATGATCGTGCCAATCCGACTGCCGCCGATCTGCCCAATCAAGCCCTGAACCACGCCGCCACAGCAATGGAAGCCGCAGCTGCCATTGCATGCGCGGCAGTGGGGGCCATTCCTCAGCTGGGCTTTATCCATGAAGACCCTGGCCAGTCTCTGGTGCTTGATATTTCCGATCTGTTTCGGGACACCGTAACCATCCCAACCGCTTTCGCTGCAGCGAAGTTGGCCGAACGGGGTCATGAAAATATCGAACGTCTCACCCGACGCCAGACTGGACGCGTTCTGGCAGAACGCTCCGTCATTCCAAAAATGATCGAGCGACTCAAACAACTTTTCGAAAAAGAAACGGAGGCCATCCCATTTCTCGAGGATGATGAATGATGCCAGCCACTCTGGTCATTACAAGAGATGTGGAAGCACGCTATCGCGGCTATCTGACCTCGATCATGCTGGAGCTTTCTGCTGGCGTTTATCTGTCTCCCCAACTATCCTCGGCGGTGCGTGAGCGCACCTGGGCGGTGCTGTCGGAATGGCATTCCGAACTGCGCCGTGGTGCTATCGTGCTGGCATGGCCCGATGCCAAATCCCCCGGAGGCATGGCAATCCGCACCCTTGGCGACGCTCCCAAGGAGATTGTCGATGCCGACGGGGTGCTGCTCGTTCGGAAAAGTTAATTTTAGAAACATATCGTTCTTTAATATTGTCAATAAGTATCAATGTGTTATAGGTAAGAGGTTCCTCCGCGTGCGCGGAGATAGACCCTTTCCACCAGGCCGCCAGAGGGCGTTACCCCCGGTTCCTCCGCGTGCGCGGAGATAGACCCATTGCTCCGGCATCCTGTTCCGCGGTAATTGCGGTTCCTCCGCGTGCGCGGAGATAGACCTTGTCTGCTAATTTGGCGGATGAGTTTATTAAGGGTTCCTCCGCGTGCGCGGAGATAGACCCTGCGCATATCTATTAAATCCTGCTGCTGATTAGGTTCCTCCGCGTGCGCGGAGATAGACCCCCCGCCGGGTTTTCCGACAGCAGTCCACGGGAGGTTCCTCCGCGTGCGCGGAGATAGACCCTGTGAACGTTTTTAGATTTTCTGCCTCGGCCAGGTTCCTCCGCGTGCGCGGAGATAGACCCGAGACCGTGCCGCGACGACACGCCACAATGCCGGTTCCTCCGCGTGCGCGGAGATAGACCCGCGGCTGGCCGTCTCTATCGCCTGGTGGTCAAGGTTCCTCCGCGTGCGCGGAGATAGACCGAGTTTCATCGGCTTCAGCGGCCCGCATTTCGCGGTTCCTCCGCGTGCGCGGAGATAGACCGTGGCTGCCACTTCGGCTGACCGCACATTGAGCGGTTCCTCCGCGTGCGCGGAGATAGACCCCCCACACGTTCGCGCCCGCCACGCCGTAGACAGGTTCCTCCGCGTGCGCGGAGATAGACCTCGCTGCGCTCATAGTGAGCGACAGCGCCTGTTGGTTCCTCCGCGTGCGCGGAGATAGACCCGTCCGAACAGACGCTGCGTCAAACGCCAGTGTGGTTCCTCCGCGTGCGCGGAGATAGACCCTGGATATCCTCGGCCGAGATCGCATGCTCTTCGGTTCCTCCGCGTGCGCGGAGATAGACCATTCCCGCTGTGGTGGACGCCGTTGTTTCTCTGGGTTCCTCCGCGTGCGCGGAGATAGACCGATCGCCATTCAATGGCCGCCAGAAATAGGCCCGGTTCCTCCGCGTGCGCGGAGATAGACCCCATGCAGAATGATGCACCTATGGAGGCCCTCGGGTTCCTCCGCGTGCGCGGAGATAGACCTTACCGCCCCTGTTCCAGTACTGTTCTGTATCGGGTTCCTCCGCGTGCGCGGAGATAGACCTTTATCAAAATCGGTGCGGAGCTTCGGAAGCGCGGTTCCTCCGCGTGCGCGGAGATAGACCCCGGTTCCCCCGGATTTTTGCCATTTTTGCATGGGTTCCTCCGCGTGCGCGGAGATAGACCGCCAGAGAAAAATCTCTGTCTTTAAAAAGAGCAGGTTCCTCCGCGTGCGCGGAGATAGACCTGGTCTTCAGCTGGCTGGGGCAGTGCTACGATCGGTTCCTCCGCGTGCGCGGAGATAGACCTTTTTCAATCGCGCCCGACCTGCCCCTGTAAAGGGTTCCTCCGCGTGCGCGGAGATAGACCCTGCGTCTGCTCACTCTGCGCGTTCTGGCCCAAGGTTCCTCCGCGTGCGCGGAGATAGACCCACCACGCGCGTTTTGCCGCCCTTGCCGAACACGGTTCCTCCGCGTGCGCGGAGATAGACCCGACCCGAATATAGTTCTCACTCAGTTACATCAGGTTCCTCCGCGTGCGCGGAGATAGACCCTGATCGCTGGAAAGTCAGCGCCGCACCGTCGAGGTTCCTCCGCGTGCGCGGAGATAGATTCTCGGCAATGTCTGCGAGATGGCGGAGAGGGTGGGATTCGAACCCACGGTACCCTTTAGGGGCACAACGGTTTTCGAGACCGTCACCTTCGGCCACTCGGTCACCTCTCCGTTCGGGGTCTCTTAGAGCAGGCGAAAGCCCGCGCCAAGAGGCTGTAGCAGAAAGATGCCCCCTTACCTTCCGGCCCGGTTCCATCCAGCCCGAGCCCGAATCGAAGCCACGGCAAGCGAGAAGCCCCTATACCCGCTGAGCAAACACCTCCTTCGGGCTGCCGGCACGGCAGATATTTCATGAAAATGGGAGCCATGCCGCAAGGAATGTTTGACTTGTGGCGTATGACCGGTATAACCCGCGCCTCTCGGCCGCCGTGCCTCCCGCTTGTCGGGGTGTTCGGAGGCCGCTCGGCGTTGACGGGATGGCTCCGTCGTCGCGGAGCCAGCATTTGGGACCAGAAGCGATGTTCGCAGTTATCCGCACTGGCGGAAAGCAATACCGTGTTACCCCGAACGCCGTGCTGAAGGTGGAAAAGCTTGAGGCCGAGCCGGGCAGCACCATCACCTTCACGGACGTGCTCGCAGTGGGCGGGGAAGGCAATCTGACGATCGGTGCGCCCGTTGTGGCCGGCGCCAGCGTCACGGCGACAGTGATCGCCCAGGATCGCCTTGATAAAATTGTGGTGTTCAAGAAGCGCCGCCGGCAGAACAGCCGCCGCAAGAATGGCCATCGCCAGCACGTCACTGTGCTGCGCGTCGGCGATATCGTCGCGGCCTGAGGAGGTTTGATCCATGGCACATAAAAAGGCAGGCGGTTCATCCCGCAACGGGCGCGATACGGAAGGTCGTCGCCTGGGTGTCAAGAAATTCGGTGGCGAAAGCGTCGTGGCCGGTAACATCATCGTCCGCCAGCGCGGCACGAAGGTTCAGGCCGGCCCGAATGTCGGCGTTGGTCGTGACCACACCCTGTTCGCGCTGACCGACGGGCATGTGAAGTTCCTGCGCCGCGCCGAAGGCCGCGTGCAGGTTGCGGTGACTCCGCTGGCGATCGCTGCCGAGTAAAGCGCCGCCCTCCCTCCACGGCCATCCGGTCAGGGGGAAGCAGATCAAAGGGGCCGGCGCAAGCTGGCCCCTTTTTGCGTCGCCTCGTATGGCCCTTCAGGCACTATGCGTGGCAGCCCCCTACCTTCCCCTTTGGCCCCCTTTGGCAGACGAGCCGCACACCGATGAAATTTCTCGATCAGGCCAAAATCTACGTCAAATCAGGCGATGGCGGTGACGGCGTCATTGCCTTCCGGCGCGAGAAATATATCGAGTTCGGGGGCCCTGACGGCGGCAATGGTGGCCGTGGCGGCGACATTATTGTCGAGGCCGTGGCCAATCTGAATACGCTGATCGATTTTCGCTACACCCAGCATTTCCGCGCACCGAAAGGCGGCAACGGAGCTGGTTCCGACCGGACCGGTGCCGCCGCCCCGGATGTGCTGATCAAGGTGCCGGTCGGAACCCAGATTCTGGAAGATGACAGGGAAACGCTGATTGCCGATCTGGACGTGCCGGGCAAGCGCATCACCCTGTGCCGTGGCGGGGATGGAGGGCATGGCAATGCCCATTTCAAATCCTCCACCAACCGCGCCCCTCGTCGCGCCGATAAAGGCTGGCCGGGCGAGGAACGCTGGGTCTGGCTGCGGCTGAAACTGATCGCCGATGCCGGGCTGGTCGGACTGCCCAATGCCGGCAAATCCACCTTCCTGTCTGTTGTCTCCGCCGCCAGACCGAAAATCGCCGATTATCCGTTCACCACCCTGCATCCTCAGCTTGGCGTGGTGCGGCTGTCGCTTCAGGAAGAATTTGTGCTGGCCGATATTCCCGGTCTGATCGAGGGCGCCCATGAAGGAGCCGGGCTGGGCGACCGCTTTCTGGGCCATGTGGAGCGCTGCGCCGTGCTGATCCATCTGATCGATGGCGCTGCTGGGGATGTGGTCAAGGCGTGGCGTACCGTGCGGGAGGAAATGGAAGGCTATGGTGGTGGCCTGACCGAAAAGCCGGAAATCATCGTCCTGAATAAATGCGACGGCATGACCCCGCGCGAAGCCTCTGCCCGCCGCTCCGCCCTTGCCAAAGCCAGCGGACAGACCGTAACCGTTATCTCCGGCGTGACAGGGGAAGGCGTACAACCTCTGCTGCGACAGGTTATGACCTATGTTGCACAGTCGCGGGAAGAGCGCAGGAAAGCCATGTCCGGCACCTCCGCATGAGCGGTAGCGGTCATGAGCAGGATGAAGCCCTGCCCCGGCTGACCACTGCGCGCCGTCTAGTCATCAAGCTGGGCAGTGCTCTGGTGGTGGATAGCAAGGCCGCCACTCCCCGCATCGAGTGGCTGCGGGGGGTCGCTGCGGATATTGCCATGCTGCGCCGTCAGGGTGTGCAGGTGATCGTGGTCTCATCCGGGGCCATAGCGCTGGCACGACAGGCACTGAAACTCACTCAGCCCCGGCTGCGTCTGGAGGAAAAACAGGCGGCTGCTTCGGTCGGCCAGATCCGTCTGGCACAGGCATGGAGCGAGGCGCTCTCCGCGGAGGGCATGACCGCCGCCCAGCTTCTGCTGACGCTCGGCGATACCGAGGATCGCCGCCGTTACCTCAATGCCCGCGCCACGCTATCGGCCCTGCTGGGCATGGGGTGTGTGCCGGTCATCAACGAGAATGACAGCGTGGCCACAGCGGAAATCCGCTTTGGCGACAATGACCGTCTGGCCGCCCGCGTGGCCGAAATGGTGCAGGCCGATCAATTGGTCCTGCTGTCGGACATAGACGGGCTTTATACGGCTGATCCACGGCGTGATCCAGAAGCCAGCCATCTGCCGGTGGTCCGGGCCATCACGCCGGAGATCGAGGCCATGGGCGGAGAGCCTCCCCCCGGTTATTCCAGCGGCGGCATGCGGACCAAGCTGACCGCGGCCCGCATTGCAACCGGGGCCGGATGCGCCATGGCGATTGCGCTGGGGCATACCGATCATCCGCTCCGTGCACTGGCGGAGGGGGCGCGCTGCACATGGTTCCTGCCGCTGCCAGAGGGGCGCACGGCCCGCAAACGCTGGATTGCCGGCAGCCTGCAACCGATGGGCACACTGACAGTTGATGACGGTGCCCGCCGCGCACTCCTGCGGGGTGGCTCCCTGCTGCCAGCCGGAGTCGTCTCTGTCGATGGCCGATTTGAGCGCGGTGACCCCGTGCTGGTACAAGGACTTGATGGCACTGTGCTGGCAAGGGGCCTGTCCGCCTATGCCAGCAGGGACGCCTCCCGAATTGTCGGACGACGCTCGGAGGATATCGAATCCATCCTCGGCTGGCGTGGCCGGGACGAACTGGTCCATCGGGATGATCTTGTTCTGATATGATCAGATCAATTATCAGTGATATTCCATGATCTCCTTCGATTCCACGACACATTCCTCCTTCAACGCCATCAAGGCCGCCTGTATCAGCTCTCGTGTCAAAGGCACGGGAAGAAATGCAAGCAGCTTTTCGACATTGCGGAGGGTATAGAGTGCCGTTTCATAAACATGCTCTTCATCCAGACTTTTTGTATGCATGGCCATCAGCGCCTCCGTTTGTCAGGCTTGTGCGCAGTATCATGAACGATAGGGCGTCAGCCTGTGTCTTCTGGTCAGACAGCATGGTTGCTTTCCGGCCCGAGCGCTAATTAAATCCTCGCATTGTTTTGCTGTGCATTCTTGCAACCGAACAAAAAAATGAGCTGAATATAACCAGTCGTTGCATAACGGAACTTGAAGCAATGCTTGATGGCGTATCGGAAACAGCACAGCAATGGATCGCACAAGCAGGCCGCTCTGCACGCATGGCTTCTTCCGTGCTGGCCCGGGTGCCACATGAGGCAAGGCAGAATGCTCTTCGTCAGGCGGCATCGGCTCTGCGTGATGAGGAAGCCGCCATACTGGCTGCCAATGCCATTGACCTTGAACGCTCCAATGCCAGCGCTGCGTTCCGTGACCGTTTAACCCTGACCAGATCGCGCGTTGCCGCTATGGCTGACGGGCTGGAACAGATTGCCGATCTTCCTGACCCGCTCTCCCGCGTGTTGTCGGAATGGGAACGCCCGAACGGACTGCGGATCCGTCGTATTGCGGCGCCGATCGGCGTGATCGGTATGATTTACGAAAGCCGCCCGAATGTCGGGGCGGACGCGGCAGGCATCGCCATTAAATCAGGCAATGCTGTGCTGCTGCGCGGCGGGTCCGAAAGTCAGCATAGCGCACGCGCCATTCATAAGGCCATGCAGGCCGGCCTGCGCAAGGCGGGATTACCGGAAGAGGCCGTGCAGATTGCTCCCGACACCGACCGTGCTTATGTCGCGGCGATGCTGGCAGGCAATCAGGTACTGGACCTCATTATTCCACGCGGCGGCAAATCGCTGGTCGAGCGTGTGCAGAAAGAGGCCAGAGTTCCCGTTCTGGCGCATGCGGAAGGGCTGTGTCACACCTATATCCATAAGGCAGCCGATCGTGAAAAAGCCCGTTCCATACTGGCGAATGCAAAAATGCGACGCACCGGAATCTGTGGTGCGACCGAAACCCTTTTGATTGATGCGGCTATTGCGGGATCTCTACTGCCGGTTCTGGTCGAGGATCTGTCGGCCCTCGGCTGCACTTTCCGCGCGGATGACGCTGCGCGTGCGATTATGCCGGGTTTACCTGCTGCCAGTGATGCGGATTTCGATACGGAATGGCTGGATGCCATTCTGTCCATCAAGGTCGTGGATGGAATTGACGCAGCCCTGGCTCACATCGCCCGCCATGGCAGCGAACATACTGAGGCCATCATCACCGAAGATGAGGCGGCAGCAGAGTATTTTCTGTCCCATGTGCAATCGGCGGTTGCCATGTGGAATGCCTCCACCCAGTTCTGCGATGGTGGAGAATTCGGGTTTGGAGCCGAAATCGGGATTGCCACCGGACGTATCCATGCACGCGGCCCGGTCGGGCCGGAGCAGCTGACCACCTACCGATATCTGGTGCTTGGTAACGGCCAGATCAGACCCTGATCCTTGCCGCATTTTTCTTCCACACCCGTGACCGATCCATTACCAAGATTCGGGGATCGTCGGCGCATACGGATCGGGTTGCTCGGTGGATCGTTCAATCCAGCCCATGCCGGACATGCGTTGATTGCCCGGCATTTCCGGCAGAAGCTACGACTGCATCAGGTGTGGCTGATGGTCTCCCCCGGCAATCCGCTCAAATCCGGGGAGGATATGGCACCGCTGGCGGCCCGGCTTGCTTCTGCCCGGGCCATTGCTGATGGACGCCATATCATTGCCACAACCATCGAAAGCCGTCTCGGCACACGCTACACCGCCGATACACTTGCCAGATTGCGCACCCTGTTTCCATGCGCCCGCTTTGTCTGGCTGATGGGCGCAGATAATCTGACCGGGTTCCCGCGCTGGCGGGACTGGCGTGGGATTGCCGCCGACTGGCCTTTCGCCGTTCACCCTCGCCCAGGCTACACCGCACGCGCCTTGTCCGGACAAGCGGCCAGCGTCCTGCGCCGCTATCGGCGTCCGGAGCGGGAGGCACCTTTGCTGGCCGATCTGCCGCCCCCGGCCTGGATGATGCTGCGTCTCCCGCAAAGTCCGCTCTCCGCCACCCAGATCCGGGCGGGCTTCAACCACACCCTGACCGGCCTACCCTCGACAGCGCGGGCGGAAAGTGGCCCGGCGGAAAGCAGATAGGCCCCATTCGAGTGCGTCAATGGCCGAGGCCATGCAGTTCTGGTAGAGACCATCCGGTAAACAGCGTCACCAGCCTGGAGTCCAAGACCATCGCCCGCAAGCCAATCACGGATGGTACCGAATCATCCAAGAGCCGCCGCACCAGCCCCCGCACGGTGACGGCCCCGAACATGGCGGTCAGCCCCGGTTCCCCCCGCAAAAAAGCTGCTGCCGCCGGCCCCCGTGCCGCTGCCGCGAAAGCGCCGGAAGCAAAGGATCAGGCCGTTGCGGCCAGGGAAAGACTGGACGCCATCCAGGCCGTGATCATCGAAAGTCTGGAGGACGACAAGGCCGAGGACATTATGACCCTCGACCTTGCCGGACGCGCCGCCTTCACGGATCGTATGATCATCGCCACCGGGCTGGCGGATCGTCAGATTTCCGCCATGGCCATGCATCTGCAACAGAAGCTGCGCGATGCCGGAGTCGGGCGCGTACCGGTCGAAGGTGCGGGCGGCTCCGACTGGGTGCTGATCGACGCCGGCGACATCGTGGTCCATCTGTTCAAACCGGAGGCGCGTGCGCTGTACAGGCTTGAAAAAATGTGGAGCGCGGAACTGGATGATGCAGAGAGCGATGCCTGATCCGGCATCCTCCCATCCCTGACCAGCGGCTCCTGGTGCCATGACAGCGCCCTGGCGGATCATTGCGGTCGGACGCATGCGCGGCAGTGAGGAAGAAGCGCTGTTCCAGCGCTACGCCGCACGATTGCGCCCAGCCCTGACGGTAACGGAAATCGCGGAAGCGCGCGGCAGCACCGCTGAAATCCGCCGGCGGGAAACATCCGCCCTGCTGGCAGCCCTCCCCCCCGCCTGCATTGTGGTCGCCATGGATCTGGGCGGCCGCGCCCATGACAGTGAGGCTTTGGCCACGCTCGCCCGGCGCTGGCGGGAACAACCATTGCCTGTCTGCTTCATGATCGGCGGGGCGGAAGGTCTGGAGCAGCCGGTGCTGGATCGGGCCGATCATGTGCTGTCACTCGGGCCGATGACCTGGCCTCATCTGCTGGTGCGGCCTCTGCTGGCGGAACAGCTCTACCGGGCGCAGGCCATCGCCACCAATCACCCCTACCATCGCACAGGGCGGCCATCCGGATAATGACGATGCCCCACTGATCAACACGCCCGATATTGATAACTGGCTGCCCTTGAAGCGACAGCCTGCCTCCGCTACCCCTCCTGCAGAGCCGGAGACCGAACCGATGTCAGCATCGCCGCCGCCCAGACCTGTCATGCTCGTTATTCTCGACGGGTGGGGCTGGCGTGAAGAGCGGAATGACAATGCGATCCGGCTTGCCCGTACTCCCGCGTTTGATCGGCTGTGGAACAGTGCACCGACCACGTTCCTGCGTACATCCGGCCTTGATGTCGGTCTGCCGGATGGGCAGATGGGCAATTCCGAAGTCGGGCACATGAATATCGGCGCAGGCCGGGTGGTCATGCAGGAACTGCCGAGGATTGATGCCGCGCTGCAGGATGGCAGCGTCAACGATCTGCCCGCCCTGCGCGATTTCATCACGGCCCTGCGTCAATCAGGGGGCACCTGCCATCTGTTTGGCCTCGTCTCCGATGGTGGTGTGCACGCGCATCAGGATCACGGCGCCGCTCTGGCGCAGATTCTGACGCGGGCCGGCATTCGCGTGGCGGTGCATGCCTTTACCGATGGGCGCGACACGCCACCCGCCTCGGCCCGACGCTTCCTGACCAAATTTCTGCCCGCCCTGCCGGAAGGCGCCACACTGGCCACGCTGTGCGGACGATTTTACGCCATGGATCGCGACAATCGCTGGGACCGGGTCGAAAAAGCCTATCGCATGATGGTCGACGCCGAAGGCGAGCGCTACAGCGATCCGTGTGACGCCATTACCGACGCCTATGCCCGCGAATTCTCCGATGAATTCATCCGGCCGGCCGTATTCGGTGACTATGCCGGAATGAAAGACGGCGATGGCTTGCTCTGCTTCAATTTTCGTTCCGACCGGGTACGGGAATTGCTGACCGCGCTGCTCGACCCTGCGTTTCAGGGCTTTGAGCGTCCCCGCTTCCTGCATTTCTCCGGCGCGCTGGGCATGACACGCTACAGCACCGAGCTTGAATCCCTGATGCAGACGCTGTTTCCATTTCAGGAAATGACCAATCTGCTGGGTCATGTCGTCTCGGCGGCGGGCAAGCGGCAACTACGCATGGCGGAGACCGAGAAATACCCGCATGTCACCTACTTCCTCAATGGCGGCGAGGAAGAAGTACTGGAGAACGAGGATCGGATCATGGTCCCCTCCCCCAAAGTTGCGACCTATGATCTGAAGCCGGAAATGTCGGCGCCGGAGCTGACTGAAAAAGCCGTCACCGCCATCGGCAGCGGGCAGTACGATCTGATCGTGCTGAATTTCGCCAATCCTGATATGGTCGGCCACACCGGCAGTCTGGAAGCCGCGATCCGCGCTGTGGAAACGGTGGATACCGGACTTGGCCGAATCGTGGACGCCATCACGGCGGTCGGAGGCGCCTTGTTCGTGACCGCCGATCATGGCAATTGCGAATTGATGCGCGACCCTGATACAGGCGGCCCGCACACGGCGCACACCACCAATCTTGTGCCCGCTTTGCTGTATGATTCCTCGGCACCCATCGGTACGCGACGCCTGACCAGC
This sequence comes from Granulibacter bethesdensis CGDNIH1, assembly GCF_000014285.2. Taxonomy (NCBI): domain Bacteria; kingdom Pseudomonadati; phylum Pseudomonadota; class Alphaproteobacteria; order Acetobacterales; family Acetobacteraceae; genus Granulibacter; species Granulibacter bethesdensis. The sequence goes on from NC_008343.2 coordinate 1,927,699, forward strand.
GGCAAGCTTGCCGATATTGCGCCCACCCTGCTGGACCTGATGCAACTGCCACAGCCGCCCGAGATGACGGGCCAGTCTCTTCTGGCTTGACGCAGGACCGGAAAGAGTCAGCCTCTGCCCTCGCCTCCTGCCGGGCGGGGTGGTACCAGAAATGGTCTGGTATACTGCCCGCCCTGGTGACGGCCTGCATAATCGCCATGATGCCGTATGGGCCGGCTCTGGCGGTAAAACGGCGCTCCCCTGCCCATACGGCCCCACCCTCTGGCACCCCCGCTGGCACCTCCCCGGCCAGCCCGGAACAGGCTCAGGCAGCGCTCAACCGTGCCGAGCATGAGCGCGCCAGGCAGGAGGCCGCCCGCAAACGGGCCGAGCAGGAAGCCGCCATCGCCGCGCAGCAGGAGGCCAAAATCGCGGAGGCCCGCGCCGCTGCCGCCATACACCTCCGTGAGGCCGACGAAGCCGTCGCCGCCATTGCGGATCGCATGGCCGATCTGGCCCGGCAACGACAGGCAGCAGAAAAAACCCTTGCCGCCCGCGCCGCCGATCTCGCCCCGATGCTGCCGCTGATCGAACGGTTGTCGCTTTATCCGGCGGAGACCTTGCTGGCAGTGCCGGAGCCGCCCGAACGCGCCCTGCGTGGTCTGTTGGTGTTGCAGGGGCTGAGCCGCCAGCTGGAAGAAAGCGCTCAGGCTTTGCGTGCCGAACGGGCCAAAGTGGATGCACTCGCCGCTTCCATCCGGAAAGAAGCGTCCACCCTGGCCGAGGCTCAGGCGCGGCAGAAAACCGAGGCCCACACTCTGGATGAAAAACTGGCCTCTATCCGCTCTGAAATCCGCTCCGCCCGCAATGCCGCCGCCGAGGCCGCACAGCAGGCGGCAGCCTCGGCACAGAAAGCCGATTCGCTGCGGGATGTCATTGCCCGGCTGGAAGAAGCCCGCCGGCAGGAGGAAGCAAAAGCAGCCGCCGAAGCAAGACGCGCCGAAAAGGCCAGACAGCAGCAGGCCGCCGATCAGGCCCGTCAAAAAGAGGCCGAAATCGCCGCACCAGCAGGACCAGGCTTGAGCGAACAGACTGCCTCCCCTCCTCCTTCCGGTCGATCAGGTACCGGCGGCATGCCGGTGGCGGGTACGCTGGTGCGTACCTTCGGTGCCCCGTCAGAAGCTGGCGGCAGCGCTTCCGGCATGACATTCAGTACCGCACCGCAAGCCCGGGTGCTGGCCCCCTGTGAGGGGCGGGTCGTCTTTGCCGGTCCATTCCGCAGCTATGGCCAGCTGGTCATTCTGGATTGCGGGCGGCGCTATCATTTCGTGTTGGCAGGCATGGAAAAACTGGATGCCAGCGTGGGGCGGCATGTAGCACCGGGGGAGCCGATCGGGCAGATGGCAGGATGGGATCCGGCAGCCTCCGCAGCCGCCCGGCCCCAACTTTATGTGGAGTTGAGACATGAAGGTTCGGCAATAGACCCTCGCCCATGGTTGCGAGGGCGCTGATGACGCGGCAAGCTGTCACACAGAGACTGACTGAATCACGGCTGACCCTGCGCAGGGGTGGCCCAGAGGAAACACGGACATGAAATTCCGCACCGGCCTGATGATCGGCGCTGCCTTCCTTGCTGGCGTCGGTGCAGGGCCTGCATCGACACTCATTGCCCGGCATGCCGGAATCGCATCCGCCTTCGCGGAAGAAAGCGACAGCAGTGACACCTATCGCCTGCTGACCCTGTTCGGCGATGTGTTCGAGCGCATCCGGGCCGAGTATGTGGAGCCGGTCAAGGATAAGGATCTGATCGAAAATGCCATCAACGGCATGCTGACCGGCCTCGATCCGCACAGCTCCTACATGAATGCCAAGGCATTCCGTGACATGCAGGTCCAGACGCATGGAGAATTCGGCGGGCTTGGGCTGGAAGTGACGCAGGATAACGGCTTCGTCAAAGTCATCAGCCCGATCGACGATACCCCCGCCAGCCGCGCCGGAATCAAGGCAGGCGATCTGATCCTGACCATTGACGGCCATTCAGTACAGGGCCTGACCCTGAACGAGGCAGTCGATAAAATGCGTGGTGCTCCGGGCAGCAGCATCAAGCTGACCATCAAGCGCGCCAATGTCGACAAACCCATCAACGTGACCCTGACGCGGGAAGTCATCCATATTCAGGTGGTGAAAGACCGTCTGGAGGCAGGCAACATCGCCTATATTCGGCTGACCCAGTTCAATGAGCAGAGCGACCCAGCGCTGCGTGCCGCCTTCACCAAGCTCCAGAAGCAGGCAGGCGGCAAACTGCGCGGCGTCATCCTCGATCTGCGCAACAATCCGGGCGGTCTGCTGGATCAGGCGGTCGCGGTCTCCGACGATTTCCTGAACCATGGCGAGATCGTTTCCACCCGCGCCCGTCATACGGAAGACAGTAATCGCTGGAATGCCAAGGAAGGCGACATTACTGGCGGTCTGCCGGTGGTGGTGCTGACAAATGGGGGGTCCGCCTCTGCCAGCGAGATCGTCAGCGGCGCGTTGCAGGACCATCACCGCGCCATCATCCTCGGTACCCGTACCTTCGGCAAAGGCTCCGTGCAGACTGTGATTCCGCTGCCGGGCAACGGCGCGATGCGCCTGACCACCGCGCGTTACTACACACCTTCCGGGCGCTCCATTCAGGGTCTGGGTATCCAGCCAGACGTGCCGGTCGCTTTCACCCGGACCGAGGAGCCGCATTTCCTGCCCGACCGTGAGGCCGATCTGAACCATGCCATCACCAATAGCGGCGGCACCACCGACAAGGCCGCGCCACGCACCGATATGCCCGCGATGGTGCATAATGTGCCGACCCTGCCGCCGGAAAACTGGCCGAAATTCGATCCCGCCAAGCCGGATACCGATTTCCAGCTGCATGAAGCCATTGAGGTGGTAAAGGCGATGGCCCAACAGAAAGCTGGCCAGAGCAGCGATTCCAATGCGGGCGACGCCAAATCCGGTAAGGCGAACTGAAGGAGTCTGTGCCGGTCATGACGAAAACCTCGCCGGAAGCACTCTCCGCCTTGCGGGAGAGGCTTCCCTATCGCCCCAATGTCGGCGCGGCCCTGTTCGCGCCGGACGGGCGCGTGCTGGTCGCACGACGCGCCGATCTGGCCCATGTCTCGGAAACAGTGTGGCAGATGCCGCAGGGTGGCATTGATCCCGGTGAGGATCCACACACCGCCGTGCTACGGGAATTGAAAGAAGAAATCGGCACCGATCACGCTGAAATCATCGGCGAGCATCCGGACTGGATCGCGTATGATCTGCCCGATCATTTGCTTGGCCGTGCGCTGGGCGGGCGGTTTCGTGGGCAGCGACAACGCTGGTACGCGCTGCGTTTCCTCGGCACGGAGGCTGATATTCGTCTGGATGCCGACCCGCATATCGAATTCGACGCCTGGCGCTGGGCAAAGCTGGAAGAGCTTCCTGCCCTTGCGCCCGAATTCAAGCGCCCGGTCTATGCCACGCTGGCGGCATCCTTTGCACGGTTTGGGCAGGGATGGGCCTGACCTCCATGACGGGAATAGCCCGGATTCTGGTCACCGGTTCCGGGGGGTTTGTCGGGTCGCATCTGCTGCCGATATTACGGCAGTCTTTCCCGCAGGCCGTGTTCGATGCTCCGCGTCTGTCTGACGGCTTCGACATCACCGATACCGTCGCGCTGGAGGCACGCATCGCCGCTTTCCAGCCGGATGCCTGCATCCATCTCGCTGCCATTGCCGCACCTGTGATCGTCCGTCAGAACCCGGATGCCGCATGGAAGGTCAATCTCCATGGCTCACTGGGTCTGGCCAATGCGATCCTGAAGCATGTGCCGGGCTGCGTGCTGCTGTATGTCTCGACGGCGGATCTGTATGGAGCCTCGTTCCGCAGCGGTATTCCGCTCGATGAAAACGCCCCCCCTGCGCCGATGAACCTGTATGGCGCGACCAAGGCCGCTGCCGATCTGGCACTGGGGGCGCTGGCCGGCGAAGGGCTGCGGGTCATCCGTGCCCGCCCTTTCAACCATACCGGCCCCGGTCAGAGCGAGGATTTCGTCCTGCCGGCCTTTGCCGCCCAGATTGCAGCCATCGAGGCCGGACGGCGCCCTCCGCTCATCTCCGTCGGCAATCTGGATAGCTGGCGCGATTTTCTGGATGTGCGCGATGTCTGCGCGGCCTATGTCAACATGCTGACCCATGCCGACCGGCTGGTTCCCCCCGGCAGCAAACAGGCGCCGATTTTCAATATCGCTTCCGGTACCTCCCACCGGATTGGTGATCTGCTGGACCGGCTGCTGAGCCGGAGCCGGGCTTCCATCCGCACCGAAACAGACCCGTCCAGACTCCGCCCCGCCGATATTCCCCATGCGGAAGGCAATGCCACGCTGGCGCGCTCTGTGCTGGGTTGGGTGCCTCGTATTGCGTTGGAACAGACGCTGGGCGATCTGTTGGACGATTACCGGCATCACCACATTCCAGACAACGGGTGATCATGAGCCTCGCCAGCGTCCGTGCTTTTCTGGCTGCTCACGCTCCCGACATCCAGATTCTGGAAATGCCGGACAGCACCGCAACTGTTGCACAAGCCGCCGCAGCCTTCGGTGTAGAGCCAGGCCAGATCGCCAAAACATTGGCATTCCTTGTGGGAGGACAGACCCTTATTCTCGTCGCACGCGGCGATGCGCGGCTGGATAACCGCAAGATACGCACCCGCTTTGGCGGCAAGCCGCGTATGCTGCCGTTGGAAGACGTGGAGCCGGTGACTGGTCATCCGATCGGCGGTGTCTGCCCTTTTGGACTGAGTCAGTCTCTGCCGGTGTATTGTGACCGCTCTCTTCTTGGCTTTGCAGAGGTTCTGCCTGCGGCGGGTTCCCCCAACAGCGCAGTACGGATCGCTCCGGAACGGCTGGCCATCCTGACCAATGCGGAATGGGTCGATGTCTGCGCGGAAACACCCAACGTCGATTGATCAGGACAGGGCGGGTGATCAGGACAGGGCGGGTTATTCGCTATCCTCGTCCGTCCCTTGCGGATCGCACGCCAGCCTTGCCCCATCCAGCAGGGCCTGACGACGCGCTTCCTGCTGCGCATCCCGGGCCTTTTCCGCGACCGGGCGTCCGAACAGAACACGGCGGCGCGCTGCCTCCCCGGCTTTCTGCTCCTTCATCATCCGTTTGCGGACAGTCCGTAAATTGATGATCTCAGCCATATCAGGCCCCATTTTTCCCACAGGCCCCAAATTTCTGACCGATTTCATGGCCGATGACACTTCAGCCACGCAACGAAAATGGCGGCATTACGTTGAGGCATGACGGATCCCCGTCACAACATCCGGTCGTCATTACGATCCAACAGGCTGCAAAAGGAAGAACATACGCGCCATGAGCACCATTCTCCTCATCATCCTGATCCTGCTTCTCGTCGGTGCGCTGCCGACATGGGGCTACAGCTCCGGCTGGGGTTACTTCCCTTCCGGAGGACTGGGGTTGGTGCTGCTGGTTGTCATTATCCTGCTGCTGATGGGCCGGATCTGACGGCTTGACTGATTGCCGCATTGGCACTGCGCCCGTTCATCTTCCGAACAGCGCGGTGCCATCGGCATCATAGATGGGCTGCCATGAACACGCCCTGCCTCCGACATGTTTTTGCCGTAAGGGCATACATACTGGCGAAATGAAACGAAGGCACAACACATCGTTTCGTTTTCAACAGGATGACCCATGCGTATATCGTCACGCAGTCTCGCGGCATTTGCAGCCGCAGCATTTTCATCGCTCCCCATCCTGCCGGGCATAGCGCGGGCAGAGGACACCGTCAGCCATAGTGATCTGGCATCTGTCCAGCGGAGCGTTGATGATCTGTCCCATCAGACATCTGAGTCCATTTCCAATCTGAGGAGAGAGGTGTCTTCCAATTACGACAGTCTGCATAATGAAATTTCCAGCCTTTCTCACCAAATGGAAACATTGAACAGTGAGCACCGGAGTATGAGTCAGGACATGGTTGATCCTCGATCCGCCATGAACTCGGAGGTCTCGCATTTTGCAGCCAGCATCAAGGAAGACATCCTGAAGAGCGTGAATGCGCAAAATGCACGGCGGAATGCAGCTGCTCCCGATCAGGCCACTATCAACAAGATGGTGAAAAAAGCTCTGACCGATAATCCGGCCCTGCTTCGTGCTGCTCTGGCTTCCCTGAAACAGGGTGGCAATGACGAAACAGGAAGCACCCCCAGAACCCCACCTGCCAGCAAGTAATTTTCATACAAAAAAGGCCGGGCATACACCCCGGCCTTTTCCAGTTTTCCGAACAGTCTCCGGCTCAGGCAGCGCGGAGCATGCGACCCGCGACGGCATCCAGCTTTGCCATCAGGGCGGGATCCCGATGATCTTCCGGTGTGGTGATCGCGAAATCCAGCGCACGGTCACATCCGGCTTCACACGGCCCACGCTCCTGCCCCAGCACCGGCACCACCGCCTGCACCAGCGCACGCGCCTTTTCGGCATTGCCGCGCAGAACACGGATCACCGCATCGACCGTGACATGATCATGATCCTCATGCCAGCAATCATAATCGGTCACCATCGCGACAGTGGCGTAACACATCTCCGCCTCACGGGCGAGTTTGGCTTCCGGCATGTTGGTCATGCCGATCACGCTGCATCCCCAGGACCGGTACAGCTCGCTCTCTGCCCGCGTAGAGAATTGCGGCCCTTCCATGACCAGATAGGTGCCGCCACGCGCATAAGGCAGCGAAAGGCGCTTTGCCGCCTGCTCCACCACATCGCCGATACGCGGGCAGACCGGATCAGCCACAGAGACATGGGCCACACAGCCATCACCGAAAAAGCTTTTTTCACGGGCAAAGCTGCGATCAATGAATTGATCGACGATCACAAAATGTCCGGGCGGCAGCTTCTTTTTCAGGCTCCCGACCGCGGACAGAGACAGAATATCGGTACAACCGGCGCGCTTCATCGCATCTATATTGGCACGGTAGTTCAGATGGCTCGGCGAGAGGCGATGCCCGCGGCCATGACGGGGCAGGAACACGCATTGCACGCCATCCAGAGTGCCGAACAGAAGATCATCCGAAGGCAGCCCCCAGGGGGTCTCCACCCGGCGCCATTCCTTGTTCTCCAGACCGTCAATGTCATACAGCCCGGAGCCGCCGATGATGCCGATAACCGGCTGAATACGCTCTGCCATAATAATGCCCCCCGTCCCGCAGGATGTAATACCGGGCGTATCCGCCACGGTGCGCCTCGTGTTAGGGGGCAAAGGCCGCTGGAATCAACCGCACACGGCAAAAATTCTCTTCTGTCGACAGGGGGGCAGACAATGGGTGGTGGCTCAGAATCTGGGCAGAGTTCCTCCTGCGTAGGTGATTCTACCGTCTTGCCGCCGGCTCTCCGCCATGCGACCCCTTTGGGAGCAAGAAGGCCGGATGCCTATTATCCAGAGCATATGAGGACGCTGCCAGCATGACCGATACCGTTACAGCCCCCCCCCACGAACATCTGAAATCGGCGGCAAGGCTCTGGTTCGAATCCCTGCGTGACCGGATCTGTGCCGCGTTTGAAGCCATCGAGGATGATCTGCCCCCCGCCGCCCCGTTCGGCGATCTGCCGCCGGGCCGGTTCGAGCGGCAGCCCTGGGACCGCCCTACCTCTGATGGGAGCCCCGGCGGGGGTGGGGTGATGAGTGTCATGCGCGGCCGCGTGTTCGAGAAAGTCGGTGTGAACGTCTCTACCGTCTGGGGAGAGTTCAGTGAGGATTTCCGACGCCAGATTCCGGGCGCGGAGCATGATCCGCGTTTCTGGGCCAGCGGGATCAGTCTGGTGGCGCATATGCGCAGCCCGCATGTGCCGGCAGTGCACATGAACACCCGCATGCTGGTAACGACCAAAGGCTGGTTCGGCGGTGGCGGCGATCTGACGCCGATGTTTCTGGACACACCGGAAACGGCGGAAGACCGGGAAAGCTTCCACGCTTCCTATCGCGCTGCCTGCGATGCGCATGACCCGGCGCTGTATCCGAAATTCAAGCAATGGTGCGACGAATATTTCTTCCTGCCGCACCGGGGGGAGCCACGTGGTGTAGGCGGTATTTTCTTCGATCACCACAACACCGGCAATGCCGAGGAAGACTTCCACTTTACCCGCGATGTCGGGGAGGCGTTTCTGAATGTCTATCCCGCCATCGTGCGCCGCCGGATGGAGCGCCCATGGACCGAGGCCGAGCGCCATCACCAGCTGGTCAGACGCGGCCGCTATGTGGAGTTCAACCTGCTGCATGATCGCGGCACGCTGTTCGGCCTGCGCACCGGTGGAAATACCGAGGCGATCCTGATGAGCATGCCGCCGGAAGTCCGCTGGCCCTGATCAAATGAAAAAGGCGGAGGATCATCCCCCGCCTTTTTCTTTCCCGCTTCAGTGTCCCGGCATACCACCACCGCCCTTGGTGGAGGAAAAGAGGAAACACACCGGAATGGTCGCAAAGGACAGGATCGCGGTCATACCGAAAATATCCATATACGCCAGAATCGCCGCCTGCTGCTGAAGAGTCTGGTAAGCAATACCGGCGGCCTGCTGCATTGCCTCCCCCGCATTGGTGCCGAGATTCACCAGCCCCTGCTGCACATGCTGAAGATAGTCGACATAAGGCTGCTCCAGCGGTGTCATATGCGGCTGAAGATGCGCCATCCGCACCTGGCTACGCTCGGTCACCAGCGCCGTTGCGGCAGAAATACCGATCGAGCCTGCGAGATTGCGGAACATGGTGAACAATGCGGCGCCATCCGCATTCTGCTCTTTCGGCAGGGTGATATAGGTTACAGTACTGATCGGTACGAACAGGAAAGCCAGACCGACTGTCTGGGCTGCCCGCATCATCATCAGCGTCCGGAAATCGATGTCCGGCGCGATATGGTGCGAATAAACCAACGCCAGACCCAGCAGGGCAAAGCCCAGCATGATGACGAAGCGCGTCTGCACATATTTCATGATCCGCCCGACAAACGGGATCAGGATAGGCACCACCAGCGCCCCAGGCATCAGCATCAGACCGGCCCATGTGGCGGTATAACCAAGCCTGGTCTGCACCAGTTGCGGCAGCAGCACGGCACTGGAATACAGCACCATCGCCATCAGGAAGATGGTCAGACAGCCGATCGCGAAATTCCGGTCCGCCATCACCCGGATATTCACCACCGGGTTCTTGGCATGCAGCAGCCAGAACACCGTCCCCACCAGCCCGAGAAAAGCCAGCAAGGAGAAAAGCCGGATGAACCCGGATCCGAACCAGTCGAGATCCTCTCCACGATCCATCACCACCTGCAAGCAGCCGAAGCCGATCGTGATGAGCGACAGACCGATATAATCGACGCTGCGTTCTCCTTTCTGTTCACGCTCCAGCCAGGGAGGATCTTCAACCAGCGCCGCAACAGCGAAGAAGGTAAAAATGCCGACCGGCACGTTAATCAGGAAAATCCATTGCCAGGAGAAATTATCCGTCAACCACCCGCCAACGGTCGGCCCCATGACAGGGGCCAGAACTGTTGCAATGGCCACCACACCGAATGCCGCTCCGCGTTTGGCAGGCTCAAACGTGTCGAGCACGATGGATTGCTGACTGGGCTGAAGGCCACCGCCAAAAAATCCCTGAATCAGCCGGAACAGGATCAACTGCCACAGAGAGCCGGCAATACCGCATAAAAAACTCGCCAACGTGAACATGGCAATGCAGATCAGGAAATATCGTTTGCGCCCGATGATGCGCGCAAACCACCCTGAAATCGGCAACACGATGCTGTTCGCCACGAGGTAGGAGGTCAGCGTCCACGTGCTTTCATCGTTGGAGGCCGACATCGCCCCGGCAATATGCGGCAGGGCGACATTGACGATGGTGGTATCCAGCACCTCCATGAACGCTGCCAAAGTCACGGCGATAGCAATCAGCCACGGATTGGCACGCGGTTTCCAGCCTGCGGCCTGATCCGCTACAGCCGCCCCGCTCATGGTGCTTCCGGCACCTTGACGGGGGCCGTCACCGGAGCAGCATTGCCCGGCGGGATATGACCGACCGGACGGGCTTTCTCGGGCAAGGGCGGGCTGTTCTCCGGCGTGCTGGACAGATCCACCACCGGCTCTACCGACAGACCCAGCGGAATTGGCAAGGATGGGTCAATCCCGCGGTCAATGCGGATCTTGACCGGCACGCGCTGCACGATTTTCACGAAATTGCCGGTCGCGTTCTCCGCCGGGAAGGCCGTGAAGCGGGAGCCTGATCCCTGCTGGATGCTGTCGACATGGCCTTTCAGATTCAGCCATGGATAGGCATCAATGCTGATATGGACTTTCTGGCCGGGCCGCATACGGGTGAGCTGCGTTTCCTTGAAATTGGCCACAACCCAGATTTCCGGTGAGACCAGCGACATGATCTGTGTGCCAGTCTGGAGGAAATTGCCTTTCTCGACATTCCGCTTCGTCACCCATCCATCCTGCGGTGCAACGATGGTGGCGTATTCAAGATTCAGCTTTGCCTGTTCCAGTTGCCCTTCAGCCTGCCTGATCTGACCTGCCAGCTGATCCACTCTCTGCCCGGTTTCATTGATATTGGCCTCAACCGGCATGGCCTGCTCGATCGCCGCCTGAGCCGAGGCAAGCTGGGCCTGCGCCGCACGCAGCGACGCGGTGGAGGCATCAATCGCCTCCTGTGTCGTCGCAGCGCGGGCCACGCTGTGCTGACGCCGGTAATCGGTCTGCGCCCGAAAAAGCTGAGCCTCGGCCTGCTGCTTCTGCGCCTTCGCGGCATCCAGCTGGGCCGGGAAGTTTTTCTTCGCAATCTCCAACTGATAATGCGTGGCCGCATGCTGGGCGCGAACCATGGCCAACTGACCTTCCGCCACTTCGACCGCCGCCCGATAGGGCCGGGGATCGAGCCTGACCAGCACCTCACCCTTATGAACGAACTGGTTATCGCGAACATTCAGATCGACCACATAACCGGCCACCTGCGGCGAGATCATCACCGCCCGGCCTGATGTGTAAGCATCATCCGTGCTTTCGAGATCGCGATGGGTGTACCAGTAATACACACCGCCCGCGACAATCCCCAGCAATGCCAGAATCAGAATCACCCTCACCAGGGGAGAGCGCTTTTTCGTGGCGCGGCCCTGCGGCTGGCTGCCCTGGGGTTGGCTCCCCTGGGGTTGCGCATTGGAACCACCCTGCCGGGCCGGGCTGTCTGACGCCGTGTTCACGTCATCGGGCATGGATTGCCATCCTCACGCACTTGATCGAACAAAACTGCGTCAGACATAGAACTGAACGGTTCGGTCAGCAAGCAAGGAAGCCGGAAGTCTCCTCCCGGCCTTTCGCACGACTGCAATGCGATTATGCAGCGACCGTTGCAGGCGTGCCTGCTGCGTGGCGTTCGATCAGGATGCGGATCTCCGCCCGGCAGGAACCGCAATTGGTACCCGCCTGAAGCGCCTGACCAACGGAGTCCACCGTGTGGCATCCGCCGGCGATCGCCGTCTTGATCTGTGTGGCACCCACACCAAAGCAGGAGCAGACGATAGCGCCACGATCCACACTGCCTTTGCCGGGCCTGCCTGCAATGACGATGAAGCGGCGCAGGGGATCGGTAAAATCTGCCTCCAACTGCTCCGCCGCCCAGCCTCGCGCTACACCCACAGGCTGCTGATCCACATAGAGCGCACCGGTCAGGCGTGCCCCGTTAAACGCGGCATAGCGGGCCTGACCGGTTCTGGCATCGACATAGGACAGGTTTTCTCCGTCTTCATGCGCTCTGCCGATAAGAGAAGCGGCAAAGCCTGCCATATCTGCCGGAGCCTCGGTAAAGGCACATTCCAGCCTCCATCCACCCGTACAGCGGCTGATGGCCCAGTAATCAGGCGCATGTCCGATCTGTTCCCAGTCCGGAGGCTGCTGAAGCACTGCGAAACCATAACAGGCCGGCGCATAAGGCTCGATCCGCGCCGCAACATTCTTGGAGGCAGGCTGGCCGGAGACCGGATCAATCAGGTCCGGCACCAGAGCATCCACGCGGGCGCATGAAGCGAACTGGTCGGTCCAGTGCATCGGCACGAACAGCATTCCCTTTCTTTGCCGTGGCGACAGTAAGGCCCTCACCACGATACGGCCCAGTGCGGTCCGGACAGAGACCAGATCAGCCGCCGCGATACCGAGCGGAGCCGCATCGTCAGGATGGATTTCGACGAACGGCTCGGCCAGATGCTGAGAGAGGCGCGGGCTTTTGCCGGTACGTGTCATGGTGTGCCACTGATCGCGGATACGGCCGGTATTCAGCACCAGTGGCCACGCGGCATCCGTTTGCACCGGAAGAGAGGGCGTGACGGCGATGAAGCGGGCCTTGCGATCCTCGGTAAAGAAACGGCCATCGGCGAAGAAGCGACCATCCTGCCCCACTGTTCTGAAGGAAGAGTTTTCCTTCAAAGCAGGCCATAAGACCGGTTTCAGCGCCTCAAAATCCGCATTGCCGATAGTGGCCAACGCACCGATATCGAAATCCCGCCGCCCCTCATTCCCCAGTGCCGACAGGGCGGCATGCTCGGCGAAAATTTCGGCGGCATTGCTGTAGGAAAAAGCCTCTGCAAACCCCATCCGTGCCGCCACATCACACAGGATGCGCCAATCTGCCCGCGCTTCGGCCGGGGCTGGCAGGAAAGCACGCTGGCGGGAGATGCGGCGCTCGGAATTGGTGACGGTGCCGTCCTTCTCCCCCCATGCCAGCGCAGGCAGCGCTACATGAGCGTGGCGCATCGTATCCGTGCTCGCCAGCACGTCGGAGACAACGACGAAGGGACAGGCCGCAATGGCTTTCTGCACCGCATCCGCATCCGGCATGGAATCCACCGGGTTGGTGGCCATGATCCACAGGGCCTTGATGCGGCCATCCGCCACGGCGTGGAACAGATCGACCGCTTTCAGCCCTGCTTTCTCCGGCATGCGGGGGGCATTCCAGAACAGCCCGACCAGAGCGCGATGCTCGGGATTCTCGATCTCCATATGCGCGGCCAGCATGTTGGCCAGGCCGCCAACCTCCCGCCCGCCCATCGCATTGGGCTGGCCGGTGACAGAGAACGGACCCATGCCGGGACGGCCAATACGCCCTGTCGCCAGATGACAATTGATGATGGCACTCACTTTGTCAGTGCCGCAGGAGGACTGGTTGACGCCCTGGCTATACACCGTCACCGTTTTCCCGGTCGTGGTGAACAGGGTGTAGAATGCCTCCCTCTCCGCGGCCTCCAGCCCCGTCATCTGATCCAGCATATCGCGATCCAGTGCGGAGGCCGCTGCCAGCGCCTCGGCAAAGCCGGAGGTATGGCGCGTGACATAGCTCTCATTCACCTGCCCTGCCGCGGCCAGCCAGGCCAGCAGACCGGCAAACAGCGCCGTATCGCCATCAGGACGGATCGGCAGATGCAGATCGGCAATATCCGCCGTCATGGTACGGCGCGGATCAATCAGCACCACGCGCATCTCCGGCCGTGCCGCCTTTGCCGCCGCCAGACGCTGGTAAAGCACCGGGTGACACCAGGCCAGGTTGGAGCCGGTCAGCACCACCAGATCCGCGCATTCCAGATCCTCATACAGTCCAGGCACAGTATCCGTCCCGAAGGCACGGCGATGCCCGGCCACGGAAGACGCCATGCACAGACGAGAATTGGTGTCGATATTCGCCGAACCGATGAAACCCTTCATCAGCTTGTTGGCGACATAGTAATCTTCCGTCAGAAACTGGCCGGAAACATAAAACGCCACGCTGTCCGGACCATGCTCGGCAATGGCGCGGGAGAAACCTTGCGCCACATGGTCCAGCGCCTCATTCCAGCCCACCTGCTGCCCGTTGATCATGGGATGCAGCAAACGTCCGTCCAGATCCACCGTCTCCATCAGGGCAGACCCCTTTGAGCAGAGACGGCCGAAATTCGCCGGATGCTTCGGATCGCCCCGCACGCTGCGTGTGCCATCCTCCGCCTGCTCCACGATCACGCCGCATCCAACCCCGCAATAAGGGCAGGTCGTGGCAACAGAATTCCGTGATAAGGATGCCTCCCCCTGCTGCGCAATGGTCATGCGGCTTTACTCGCCTGCATGGCCAGCGCATCTGCCGACAGAAACAGGCGACCTTCGTGTTCACGCAGCTTGTAAACCGGCACGCTGCCTTCATCCGCACCCTGTGCCTGCCCGGTCTCCAGAGAAAAAACCCAGTTGTGCAAAGGACAGGTGATCGAATGATCATGTACGATCCCTTCACTCAGCGGGCCGTTGCGATGCGGACAGGTGTCGCCAATAGCGAACACCCGGTTATTCATGGTGCGGACAATGGCGATTTTTCCAACCGGCGTCTGCACACAGCGCGCACCCCGCAGCGGAACGTCCTCGATCCCGCCGATTTCGATCCATTCAGGTGAGGTCATGACCGCTTACTCCGCCGCGTTCATTATGCCGATGGAGGCCATCGGTTTGAATTCATGCTTGTCCTTGCCGGACACACGCTCCGACCATGGATCGACCTGGGCGAATTTCTGGGAGAACACGAAACGCTCGAAATAATGACGACGCCGTTCCTTGTCTTCCAGAACCTGCTTGCGGATTTCAGGAATCCCGACGCGCCTGGTCCATTTGTAGATGCGCTCCAGATAACGCGCCTGTTCCCGGTACATCTGCACCAGTGCGACAATGACTTCCAACGCCTCGTCTTCATCCGGTACCAGACCAAGCACTTCCGTGCCACGGATATCGAGGCCGGCGGCTCCGGCAAAGTGGATTTCATATCCGGAATCCACACAGATGACACCGACATCCTTGCAGGTCGCCTCGGCACAGTTACGCGGGCAACCGGAGACCGCCATCTTCACTTTGGCAGGCGTCCATGACCCCCACATGAATTTTTCGATGCGGATACCGAAACCGGTTGAATCCTGTGTCCCGAACCGGCACCAATCGGAGCCGACACAGGTTTTGACCGTGCGCAGACCTTTCGCATAAGCATGGCCGGAGACAAATCCCGCCTTGCCGAGATCAGACCAGACGGCAGGCAGATCTTCCTTACGAATGCCCAGCATGTCGATACGCTGACCACCCGTGACCTTCACCGCCGGAATAGCAAATTTATCGACCACATCGGCAATCGCCCGCAACTCCGCAGCACTGGTCATGCCGCCCCACATGCGCGGCACCACGGAATAGGTACCGTCTTTCTGGATATTGGCATGCACACGCTCGTTGACGAAGCGTGACTGGTAATCATCGGCATATTCATCAGGCCATTCACAGACCAGATAATAATTCAGTGCAGGACGGCATTTGGAGCAGCCGCAGGATGTTTTCCACTCCAGCTCCTGCATCACGGCGGGGATGGTCTTCAGACCCTTCGCGCGGATCAGGCGGCGCACATCATCATGCCCCAGCGTGGTGCAGCCACAGACAGGCTGTACCGCCGCAGGCTGATAGGCATCCCCCAGCGTCAATGTCATCACCTGCTCCACCAGACCGGTGCAGGAACCGCAGGATGCCGATGCTTTCGTATGCGCCCGCACATCGTCGAGCGTAGTCAATCCTTTCGTCTGAATGGCGCTCACAATCACGCCCTTGCATACGCCGTTGCAGCCGCAGATCTCTGCGTCATCCGGTAAGGCTGCAACGGCCGCCGTAGGGTCCAGCGGGGTGCCTCCCTGATAGGCCTGACCAAAAATCAGCGTATCGCGCATCTCGCTGATATTGGCCGCTTTCTTACGCAGATCGTTGAACCATGCCCCATCGGAGGTGTCTCCGAACAGGACGGTGCCGATGATGCGCTCGTTCTGGAGAATGACACGCTTGTAAACACCTGCCGCCGCATCGCGCAGAACGATTTCCTCACGATCCTCTCCATCGGCAAAATCACCGACCGAGAACAGATCGACACCAGTGACTTTCAGCTTCGTCGCCGTTTCGCTGTGTACAAAACCGCTGGTGGGCTGGCCAGCCAGAACGGCAGCCGCCACGCGCGCCATATCGTAAAGAGGTGCCACCAGACCATAGGTACGACCATCGACCTCGACACATTCTCCCAGAGCGAGAATGTCAGGATCGGAAGTCAGCATAGTCGCATCGACCTTGATCCCACGCCCGACTTCCAGCCCGGCCTGCTTCGCCAGCCATGCATTGGGAATGATACCAGCCGCTACCACGACCAGATCAGCCGGAAGCTCCGTCCCGTCCGCCAGCGTGACCGAGCGTACATGGCCGCTGTCATCATGATTGAAGATTTTGGTATTCGCGCCGGTGATGACATGAATACCTTTTGATTCAATCGCTTTTTGCAGCAGATAGGCGGAAGCGCTGTCCAGCTGCCGTTCCATCAGCGTTGGAGCAAGGTGCAGTACCGTGACATCCATGCCCTGTGCATGCAGACCCGCCGCGGCCTCCAGCCCCAGCAGACCACCACCCAGTACGACCGCCCGTGGCAGCACACCCGCTTTCGACTGCGCCGCCAGCATCATCGCCTGCACATCATCCAGATCGCGATACGTCAGCACGCCCGCGAGATCACGACCAGGGATCGGCGGAATGAATGGTACGGACCCGGTTGCAATCACCAGACGATCATAGGATTCCACAACACCATGATCAGAGGTAACGGTTTTTGCCGCCCGGTCGATCTCGACGATCTTATGCCCCTTATAGAGGGTGATACCATGATCAATATACCAGCCATCGCCATGGATAATGATCTGCTCATAGGTTTTTTCACCGGATAGAACAGGCGAGAGCATGATACGATCATAATTCACCCGCGGCTCGGCATTGAAGATAGTGACTTCGTACCGATCCGAAGCCTGTTCGAACAGATGTTCCAGCATACGGCCTGGCGCCATGCCATTGCCGATGATGACAAGTTTTTCAGTCATGATTCTGATCCAGTCAAAAATCTTATTGTGCAGCTTGCAGGATCATCGACTGACGGCGCATGGCCCGGATCGCAGCATGCATCCATATCATCGAGACAAGAACAACAACAAACAGAAGCATAAAGCAGCTCTGCCACGATCCTGTCTGATCCTTCAGAAAACCGAAGATGATCGGAAAGATGAATCCGCCCAGACCACCGATCAGGCCGACGATACCTCCAACAGCACCGACGGAATCCGGATAATAGCTCGGCACATGCTTGTAGACAGCGGCCTTACCCAGGCTCATGACGAAACCGAGCACGAAAGCAACGATCACGAAGATGACGGGACCAATCCCGGCGACGCCTCCTCCTGCATGGGCAGGAAAGGACAGGATCAGGGTCGCCAGCGCAGCAACACCGAACATCGCATACAGCACACGACGCGCACCGATCCGGTCAGACAGAATACCGCCATACGCACGGAACACGCTGCCGGGAATGGAATAACATGCGGCCACGAGACCCGCCGTTTCCAGATCCATGCCATACACGCCGACCAGATAACGCGGCAGCCACAGCGCAAGTGCGACGAACCCGCCGAAAGCAAAGAAATAATAAAGGCTGAACCGCCAGACCTGCACATGACGCAGCGGCGCGAATTCATCCCGGAAGCGGCCCCGGCGCTGAGCACGCTGCGGCTCATCAGAAGTAAGAAACCAGAAAGCCCCCGCCGTCAGCACCAGCGCCACCGCCCAGACTGGCGGCACAGCGCGCCAGCCCCAACCCGCCACAACCAGCGGGGCCAGCAATTTCGTGACCGCCGCACCGACATTCCCGGCTCCGAAAATACCCAGTGCTGTGCCCTGCTTCATCTGCGAGAAGAAGGGCGAGACATAGGACACGCCCACCGCGAAAGAACCACCGGCAATGCCAATTCCAAGCCCGGCCAGCAGCATAGTTTCATAGCTATGTGCAAAGGACAGCAGCAGCGTCGCAACGGCAGCAGTCAGCATAACGGCAACATACACCGCCCGCCCGCCCCAACGGCTGGCCCAGATGCCCAGCAGCAGGCGTGACAACGAACCGGTCAGAATGGGTGTGCCGAGCAGCAGGCCGAACTGCGTTTCGGTCAGATGCAGTTCCTGCCTGATCTTGACACCGATAATGGCGAAAATGGTCCAGACTGCAAAACAGATGGTGAAGGCAAACGTCGACATCCAGAGCGCACGCGAAGCACCGTCACGCGGCTCGGCCGGAAGCAGGGAGGCAGTTCCATTGGTCATCTGGCTCTCCAATCACGGAGCCGCTACGCCGACAGGTATGGTGCCGGAATCGTCAGGCGGCTGCGCCATGAAACAAAATCGCTCAAGGGAGAAGACTCAGCGCCTGCAAAGCAGGACACGGCCCCTCCGTTCTCCGGCGTCTTTGCCTGGATGCGTCCGCCTTTAGACGCTGACCGCGCTTCCTGCCTTCATTGGCCAAGCACATGTCTTGAAGCCAATATACAAATCCATGCCTGCCATGTCGCGCAGTTTTTAGCCTAAAAGCAACGCTATTTTTATTTTTAAGACAAAAAATGCCTTATTTTTATCTTTTATAACTTTAAAAAAAGGCAATTGATTAAATTTTAGTCTTTTGTCGCGCAATATAATCCTCGATATGATCCGGATCAAACAGCTCGCCATCGAAGAAACCGTCCGGTCCCAGTGTCAGACCAGCCAGATTGGCCCCCACCGGAGTGGGCCTGGTTAACGCGCCCTCCACCTTTGCATTGGCTCCCGGCAGCGGATAGCCCAATCCGCTGACTGCCGCCCGATACAGATCGGGACAATAGGTATTGGCGGCAATCACTGCATTGTCCGCGCTGTGTTCCAGATAGCTCCAGCGCGCCAGTTGTGCATAAAACCACATGGCATGGCTTTTCCAAGGGAATGTAGCGGCCCGCGCAAAAGGCACGAAGAAATCCGGCACCGACACCGCCCGGCTGCCATGACCGCCGGGCACGATCTCTCCATCCAGCGCTGCCATCATCCACATGGCCGGCTGACCGACATATGTCTCCCGCGCAAGAATCCGGGCCAGATCGGCGTGATGATCACTGTCGGCACACCACAACGCCGCTCTGGTCATGGCCCGTAACAAAGCAGTCAAAGCCTCAGGATTTTCACGCGCCCAGCCGGCATGCACACCCAGCACCTTTTCAGGACTTGAACGCCAGATAGCCGCCTTGACGGTGATGATCCGACCATGTCCCCCGACAACAGAGGCGGTGTTCCACGGCTCGCCGACGCAATACCCGTCGATCCCACCGCCCCTCAGCGCATCCGCCATCAAAGGAGGCGACAAAACCACGATTTCAATATCGCGGTCCGGCATGATCCCACAGGCTGCCAGCCAGTAGCGCAGCTCGATATTATGCCCGGAATAGGCATGCACGACGGCGAAACGGAGTTTCTTCTGTCCCCGCATCGCCCGATCCGCGACCACAGCAGCCAGCGCCCGCCCCTGCATGGCAGGGTCGAACACATCCCCGCCACTGGCTGCCACTCCGGAATCCTGCATTGCCTGCCACAGGGAAACGCTGACGGTGACTGCATTTCCACCCAGTCCCAGCGCCATCGGGACGATGATCTTCTGGTTCCATGGTGTCAGACCCAGATTGCAGGCAATCGGCATGGGGGCAAGCATATGCGCCGCCTGAAAATGTCCGACCGCCATCCTGTCGCGGATATTCGCCCAGGAATTCTCCCTTACCAGAGTCAGATTGACGCCTTCCTGATCGGCAAATCCACATTCCAGCGCAGCAATCAGAATAGCGCTGTCCAGCAGTGGCATGAAGCCGGCAGTCATCCGGTATGGGGCCTGTTGATGATGCTTCACGGATCCTGCATCAATCTCTGGTAGGGCACTCATTTCTCCGCCCCTTTTTTCTTTGAAACGGCAGACGGTTCATCAGCCTCTGGATCGAGCAGATCGATAGCCGTCAGCAGACTGTGTGCAATATCTGCGATCTTGCGGTTCTGGTTCATCGCAGTCCGGCGCAGCAGGGCATAAGCGGCATCCTCGCTCAATCCCCGGCTTTTCATCAGCAATGCCTTGGCCTTATCTACCAGACGACGGCTTTCCAGCGCACCCCGCGCCTCATCCAGCTCCCGCTGGAGGCGGGAATAAGCGTTGAAACGACTGATCGCCATATCCAGAATCGGCTTGATGCGTTCCTGCCGCAAGCCATCCACCACATAAGCCGAAACACCGGCCTCCACCGCGGCCTCAATGCCAGCCTGGTCGGAGCTGTCCACGAACATCGCCACCGGCCTGCGTACGGAGCGCGAAAGGCGAAACATTTCCTCCAACATATCACGCTGAGGATTGCCGAGATCAATGACGATGACATCCGGCGCAGCAACCGCAATTGTTTCCGCCGCTGCGGCAACGTCATGCAGCACAGTGACGCGATCATGGCCGCCTTCCCGCAGCCCTGTCTCGATGATGGAGGCGCGGATACGGTCCTCGTCTATGACCAGAATGGATAGGCTCGGCTTCTGCATGCCGCCTTATATGCAATGCGCCCAGTCTCGTGGCCAGAGGGAAGACGCCTGTCCCTAAGCCCTAAGCCGGCGCGTTTTCCAGATCCTGCAGAAAGCTGTGGGCCCATGCCGCAGCAGTGGAAGCCTGTACCGCCGACATCATCGTTTTCCAGCGTGCCTGCCGTGATTCCCGGTCCAGCCCGAGCGCCATATGCAGTGCCTCGGCAATTTCGTCAGGATCATAGGGGTTAATGATGATGGCCCCCTCCATCTCCGAGGCGGCTCCGGCGAAACGCGACAGGATCAGCGCGCCCGGATTATCGGCATCCTGTGCCGCGACATATTCTTTCGCGACCAGATTCATGCCATCGCGCAGCGGCGTCACCAGTCCAATCCTGGCTTCCCGGTGAAATCCGGCCAGCACATTGCGCGCCACCGCTCTGGTCAGATACCGCACCGGTACCCAGTCGAACTCCGCATGCTCGCCATTGATACGGCCGACCAGTTCATCCATTTCCTTCCGCAGGGATCGGTACTCCGCGACATCCCCGCGGGAAACCGGCGTGATCTGAAGAAAGGTGACGTTGTTACGATGCTCGGGAAACCGCTTCAGCAACTGGGCATAGCCATGGAAGCGATGCGGAATACCCTTGGAATAATCCAGTCGGTCCACCCCCAGAATCAGGGCACGATCACCCATGGATTCCCTCAATCGTCTCGCTTCCGGACTTTTCTGGGCGCGACGTGCAGTGGCGGCAAACGCAGCGGGATCAATGCCGATCGGATAAGAATCCGCCCGGCGCGCCACCCCTGCCATGGCCAGACATTCATTCAGATGACCCGCATCCTCGATGGTTTGCAGACCGATCACATCATAGGCTCCGAAAGCCTGTAACAGCAGATCCCCTTGCGGCAGAGCCGAATACACCGCCATCGGAGGAAAAGGGACGTGGAGGAAAAAGCCGATCCGGGCTTTCACACCCAACCTGCGCAGCGCCGCGCCAAGGGGGATGAGATGATAGTCATGAATCCAGATGATATCATCCTGGCGTAACAATGGTTTCAGCGCTGCCGCAAAAGCATCGTTCACAGCCATATAGGCAGAAAGGTCGGAGCGGCTGAACACCCCGAGTCCAATCCGGCTATGCAGCAGCGGCCAGAGCATCCCGTTGGAAAAGCCGCGATAATATCCCTCATACGCATCAGTCTGGAGATCAAGTGTGGCGTAAGTAACGCCCCTGGCTTCTTCCAGATGCACGTCGGGAACGGGTTGATCCACGGTCTTGCCGGACCAGCCGAACCAGAGGGTTTCATGCCCGGCAATGGCTTCTTTCAATGCGACGGCCAGGCCACCGGCCAGTTGTCCACGCTCTTTCGGCTGGGGGACACGATTGGAAACCAGAATCAGCCGACTCACCGCACCACCTCCCTTAACCAGGCGCGGACGCCCGCTGCATCGCCGAAGGCTTCCTGTACCCGCAAACCGGCACCTCCCATGGCGCGACAGGCCGCCATTCCATCCTCATCTGTCACGTCATCACCGATAAAAACCGGCACACGGCCCCGGAAAGGGGCGTGTTGCATCAAATGCTGAACCGCGGTGCCCTTATCAGCCCCTTTCGGCTTCACTTCCCACGCCATATGCGCGGCCATCAGGGTAAAACGGTCCTCATGACCAGCCATGACGCCGCGCAGGCCAGCCTCGACCTGCGGGCCAGCCTCCGGCACGGCACGGAAATGCAGCACGAAGCCGCGCTGCTTACGTTCCAGCAAAACCCCCGGCAAACGCGCCGCCAAAGCTTCACCCTGCCGCAACCATTCAACCGGCAGGTCTGCCAGTGCCACACGCTCCGTGGTCTGCATTGTGCGGTGATACAGCGCACCCCCATGCTCCCCCGCAATGGCGGTGAAAATGCCGGGAAACAGGGCTTCCACCTGCTCCACCGGCCGGCCGGTCACGACAGCGATGGCACCGCCCAGATCATCATGCAGACGGCTCAGCACCTCGGGTAAACCGGCCTCCACCTGCACAGAATCCGGTGTCGGCGCAATGTCCAGCAGGGTGCCATCCATATCCAGAAACAAGGCAGCCCGCGATAAAAGAGGAAGCGGATCAAAATCAGAAACGGAATGGGACAGTGCAAAACAGCCCAGAGGTGGAAAGGACATCATACCTGAACAAACCCTTTAGAAAGCCACGGGTTGCGTCTGTCCCCTCTGATACCGAGTGAAAATCAGCATCTGAAGAAAGCCCGATTCATACCGGGCCGGGTCATCTTCCGATCAGTCGCAGCGCATGACACGCACATCGTACAGGGGGCTTTCATACACGGCCACCCATGGCTCCTTTGCCAGCATCCAGCCGGAAAAGCGTGGTGCACCCTCCGTATCGGCGGTGATGTCGAGCCATGCGGCAAAATCCTGCGGCGCCTCTGCCGCATGTTTCAGGCAGTTGCGCATCACA
Organism: Granulibacter bethesdensis CGDNIH1; assembly: GCF_000014285.2. Lineage (NCBI taxonomy): Bacteria > Pseudomonadati > Pseudomonadota > Alphaproteobacteria > Acetobacterales > Acetobacteraceae > Granulibacter > Granulibacter bethesdensis. The sequence goes on from NC_008343.2 coordinate 1,950,618, forward strand.
ACTGTCAGATGACCGATCGTATGACGATCTCCATCCTTGAGGGTGACACGGGATACGCGATCACTCAGCTTTTCCAAAATCTGGAGCTGTACGCTATGGCCCGGCTGCCAGGGATAGGCCGAGAGCGGATTGGCCGCCGCAGCCGGAGGCTGGGCATCACCAGCCGCATTCCCATCAGGCGTTTTATCGGTGGGATTATCCGGCTTGGTGCCTGGCTGGGAGCCGGGCGTATCGGGCAAATCTCCCTCGCCGGAGGAAGAAGGGCTGTCGGGCCTCGTCTCCGGATCCGCCGGCAGAGGCACAATCTGTGGGGAAGGGACCGGCGGCGAGACCGGTCTGGCGGTCGTACCTGCGTTGAAACCCGTATCATTCGGATCATCGTAACGCGGCATGGAATCGACCGGCGCGCTGCCGGGTCGGGATTTCTGAAGGGGTCGGCGATCCTGCAACGAGGTCGGCTGGGCATAGGCATGCCCCCCCGCCACCATGCAGAGTACCAGCACCATGCAACCGGCCATCCGGTACGCACGCATCCGTTTGTCACGAGTCATGAAGGGGGCTTTTCAACGCTTGGACCATATCCAGCAGGCTGCGCCTGAACATGTCGGGGTCAACCCCCATCAGGATGGCATCCTCATAAGCATCCTGCATCACCTGCGCCAGTTCCCTATGATTTTCCGCCAGAACACGGCGTTTTTCTGCGCACGTGACTGGCGCCCCGTCCGGTGCGGTCCAATCAGGAAGCGCTTGGGAGACTGGATCAGGGTCAGGATCAACAGCCACTGAAGGCTCTCCTTTCCGGGGCCATATCCGACATGACCAGGATCATGATTACTCCAGCGGCTTGATCGCCCCTCCGCCTTTCCGGTCCGAAGGCTGCTTTACCGGCGGGGGATTACCTTGCATGGCCGGATTCTTTTTAATTTCGGCCACAAGATCCCCCACGCTGAACACGAATTTGCCCAGCTCCTCCTCCAGACTGACCGAGGGCGTGGTGATGGTGATCTGTCCACCCGGCGGAATCACCTGCTCATCCCCGCCGGGAGACAGGCCGAGATATTGAGACCCCAGCAATCCATCGCTCAGAATCTGGGCGGCACTGTCTTTTGGCAGATGGATATCGTCACGAACCCGCAAGGTCACGACAGCCTGAAAGGTTTTAGAATTAAGGGAGGTCTTTTCTACCGTCCCGATCTTGACCCCGGCCATGCGCACATCCGATCCGGCAGTCAGGCCGGTGATATTCTCGAACTGCGCGGTCAGCGGATAGCCACTGACGGAAGTGCGGCCCGAATTGGCCATGGCATAGGTCAGAAATCCTCCGGCCACTGCCAGAATGGCAGCTCCGACGATGATTTCGGCTGAGTTACGCGATGCCATGCAGTCATTCCCCGACGCCAGACAGACAATTTGCGGTCACAACGCATCACGACGGCGCATGGTGCGTCCTTCGCTGTACTGATCAAGGTGGTGATGGCCGTCAAGGGAGACCGCGTCAACCAAGGCGGCCACCTCGGACAGCCGGATCAGGAACCTGGCGTCCAGGCCTCATAATCGCCGCTGCTGCGCGCTCTTTGGCCGCCGCTATAATCATGGCCCGGCGGCCGGTAGCTCAATGGCGTGCCGGTCAGATTGGGGCGATGCGGGCGGACCCACGGTTTATGGGTCATCGGCAGTGGCTCATCGGTGATGAAATGCAGCCAGGCATGCCATTCCGGCGGCACCTTGGTTGCCTCCGGCACGCCTTTATAGGCGACCCAACGACGACGGCGCGGCTGGTCAGGGCGCTTCTTACGATCCTCGTAATAGCGATTCCCGGCGGAATCCTCGCCGACCAGACGGCCACGGAGCTTTGTGAACAGCCATGTGTCGAAGTTCATGGCGTCTTTATAATCTGCTCCCTGGCGCTGGTCCACTGACTTTACCGGGCTTTCCCGCTCTGTTGCCGCATAGACAATTTCCCCCGACATTCCCGAAGATGTCCCCACCCTTACCCACAGGATTTTGTGTTCATCCCCGTTATCCAACGCAAAACAGACTCCCGATCGAGCGGAGCCGGACCTACTATAACGGGTATGAACAAGCGCCCTTCTTCCCCTGTCCCGGCTGCCGGTCATGCCGATCATGGCCAGTCCATCTGGCATGGCATCCGCATGCGCGATGTACTGGCCGCGCCCAGCCCGGATGATGATCCGCGTGCCATCCGCGTACCGGTGTCATGGGCTGACGAGGCCGCTGCGGCTCTGGCGGCGCTGTGCACGGAACTGGCGGCTTCCCCTCGTCCGAAACGTGGCCGTGCCGCACGCCCCACACCGTTCGGGCACCGTATCGACGCCATGATGGCCGCTGATCGCTGGATCGCACCACTGGACGAAGCCGCCTGCCGGGAAGGACTGCATGAAACGCTGGGGGCCTCCCTGCACACCATGCTGCGCGACCGGCGCGGCACGGCTGGTGTTTCGCTCTGGACCGGGCAGGAAGATGCGCTGACACCGCCGAGCTTTCTGATCAATCTGCCTGCTTTCTATACTCGGACCGATGGTCTGGATGTCGCCGCATTGGGGCAGGCGGTCTCCGACGCCGTGCTGGCGCTGACGCTGGCGGTTCCTTCCGCCCGCCGCCTCGCTGTGACCCCGACCGGGCTGGCGGCACTGCTCGACAAGGCCGGTCTGGCCTATGCCAGTCAGGAAGCGCAAGATACCGCCCGCTGTCTGACCGCCTTCATCCGTGCCTGTGCCGATCACGCCTCCGCCACTCTGGCACGGAGTCTGGGCGGTGGAGAGGCCGCCAGCAGTGTCGTCTCCCGCGATCTGCCTGCCTCCTGTCCGCTGCCCGGTCTGGCGGAAGCCGCACGACAGGCTTGCGAGACCGCACCGCTCGGCGGGTTGAGGCACCGTGCCACCACCGCCATTCTGCCGCCGCAGATCGTAGAGTCCCTGCTGGGTGTGCGTATCAGCGGCATTGCCCCCGGCTTTTCTCCATTGACCAGCGAAGGCACATTATCAGAATCCGCGCAGGACTGGCTGCTGGCCCGTGGCCTGCGTGCCGAGGATGCCATAGCCGCGCTGATCCGGGGCGAGAGCGTGTTCCCTTCCGCCGACACCCCTGCCCGCATCGCCATGCATGATGCGGTTGCACCCTTCATCCATATGATGGAAGCCCGTCCGGCAGCAGAACCGGACAAGGATGCCGCCACCACGCCGATCCGGTCCGCTCAGGCCGAGGATCTGCCCGCACGCCGGCGCGGCTATACACAGCGGGCAACGGTTGGCGGCCACACCGTGTTTCTCCGCACGGGAGAATATGCAGATGGGCGACTGGGGGAGATTTCCATCTCTCTGCCCAAGGATAGCCCCACGGCACGGGGGCTGACTGAATGTCTGGCACAGGCCATCAGCATCGGCCTGCAACATGGCGTCAGACTGGATCGCTTCGTGGAGGCACTGGCCCTGACCGATTTCGGACCGGCCGGCACCGTCGAGGGCGATCCGTCGGTGGATCGCGCGACCTCCATCCCGGACTATGTCGTACGCCACCTCGCCGCCAGCTATACGCATCAGGCCGTTACCCCGGCCCCCGTGGTCGAAGGGCGGAATGAGGATGAAGATACCATCTCTCCCCTGCTGCCGCTGGATCTTCCTCATGACGTGCGCAAAGTCTCTGCCCGATCCCGCAGGCGCGGGCTTCGGCTGGTCAATGGCTGACGGTCCGCACTTCAGGCCGCCACTGGACGAGGGCACAGGCGGGCCATAGAGACGCAGACAAGTCCTGTGCTACGCTATCTGAAAACAGTGCATCGCCAGAGGAGACCACCATGGCCGATTCCATCGAACGCCGTCTCGCCGATCTCGGCATCGTGCTGCCCGAGCCGATGGCCCCCATCGCGAATTATGTGCCGTGGGTCGTCACCGGCTCTCTGGCCGTGATTTCGGGGCAGGTACCGGCGAAAGACGGCAAGATCGCCTATACCGGGCGCCTGCCGGAACAGAGCATCGAATATGCCGTTGAAGCGGCCCGCACATGCTTCATCAACGTGCTGGTACATCTGAAAGCCGCCACCGGTGGCGATCTGGACCGTGTCCGCCGCGTCGTGCGTCTGGGTGGCTTTATCTCTGCCGCCCCTGAATTTACCCAGCATGCGCTGGTCATGAACGGTGCCTCCGACATGGCGGTCGAGGTATTCGGCGATCTGGGCCGCCATGCACGTGCCACGATCGGGGTTCCCTCGCTGCCCGGGAATGCTATTGTCGAGGTTGAAGGTCTGTTCGAAATCGCCTGACCTGCGCTCAGCTTTCATATCGTGCGCCGGGAAGGACGCGTTTCCACGGCGTACGAACATGCCATATGAACTGCTCCGCAAGTGGATGAGCGTATGGAGCCGGAAACGTCGCTGGATCTGACCGCCTGCCTGCATAGCAGTGCATCCTCCATCCCTGCCGCCGCATGGAATGCCTGCGCCGGGAGCCGCAATCCTTTCATCAGCCATGATTTTTTCATGGCACTGGAGGAAAGCGGCTCGGTCGCGCCCCGAAATGGCTGGCTCCCCCAGCATCTGAGCCTGGCCGATCCGGCGGGTGATATTGTGGGGATCGTGCCGCTCTACGCCAAATCACATAGCCGCGGTGAATATGTTTTCGATCAGGGCTGGGCCGAAGCCTTCCAGCAGGCGGGGGGCCGATATTATCCCAAACTGCAAAGCTGCGTTCCCTTCAGCCCTGTCCCTGGCCCTCGCCTACTGCATCGTCCCGGTCTATTGCCCGTCATGCTGGGTGAAGCACTGATACAGACATGTCAGGCACTGGAACTCTCTTCCGTGCATATCACCTTCTGCCAACAAGAAGAAGCAAAGGCGCTTGAACAGCTAGGCTTTCTGTCCCGGCTCGGTACCCAGTATCACTGGCAGAATAACGGCTATCATAGCTTCGACGATTTTCTGGGAGCGTTATCATCCCGCAAACGCAAGCAGCTCCGCCGGGAGAGGCGCGATGCCAATGAAGCAGGCCTGGTGTTCAAAACGCTACGCGGTAACGACATCAAACCATGGCACTGGGATGCATTCTACGCATTTTATCTGGATACGGTGGATCGCAAATGGGGACGAGCCTATCTGACCCGGGAATTCTTCACCGCCCTCTCTGAACGTCTGGGAGATGCTGTCATACTGATGACGGCGTCATCGGATCATGGTCTCGCTGGAGCCGCGCTCAATCTGATGGGTGAGGATGCTCTTTACGGGCGGAACTGGGGTTGCCGGGAATCATACCCGTTCCTGCATTTTGAATTATGCTATTATCGCGCCCTTGATTTCGCCATTGCCAACGGGCTGAGCCGTGTCGAAGCCGGAGCACAAGGCGAGCATAAAATCCAGCGCGGTTATCTACCTGTTCCCACTTACTCCGCACACTGGATTGCCCATCGTGGTCTGTCGGATGCCGTCGCTTCCTATCTGGCGGCCGAAAAATCGGCCATGGAGGCAGACATGGAGGCACTGGCAACCTTGTCCCCTTTTCGGAAAGAGCATGGCTAAACAAGCTTTTTCATAAAAAAGGCGAGCACCGGAGTGCCCGCCTTTTCCGAAACGACCGGAATGATCAGAACTGCAGAATAGCATCCGCAGCGAACAGGAACTGACCGTTATGCCCAACAGGGTTGGTGTCACTATAAACGAAGGAACCAGCACCATTCAGTGACCGGTCATAGCGCACTTCAGGACGGAGCATCAGGCCGGCAATCGGCTTCGGCAGATTCGGCTTCCAGGTCACACCCAGCGTCAAATCGCCATAGGTGCCAGGACCGGGAGAGGTAATCAGAGGTGTAGACAGGCCCTTGATCGACTTCCATCCACCATTGGCTTCCTTGAAACCAGTGATAAAGTAGTTATCCATGTCGCGGAACACTTCAGCACGCGCATTGAAGGTCCAATGGTCATTAAAGACATGAGAATAATAGCCGACCGTGCTGAAAGATTCCGCATTGATCACTTCATCCCGCAGATAATTCAGCTCCAGCGTCAGGGTTGTTTTGTCCGACGCTTTATACCCGATCACGATATCGTCGAAGAAACGCAATGCACTGTTGGCCACCTCAGGACCAACGGCAAGAGAGCCGGTTTCCGGGCCGATATTGGTCAGCGCCAGAATACTGAGCTTTCCGTTCATCAGATTGTTTAACTGGAACCCGAACACACCAGAGGGGCGGCTGTTATTGTCACCACCGCCGAAGGTGGTGAAATTACCCGTATTGACGCCGAAATAGACATCCACCATCGGCGAGACATGCGACACGCTGAGGAAGCCGGTGTGCTGGAAGGGCACGGCGAAGTTGAATGTATAGGAGTGAGTATAGAAAGGTGTGGTTGCCGGGTCGATCGTTTCAAACCCGACTGGAGAGATGTACTGGCCGATTTTCCAGTCGATACCACCGTTAAACAGCCACGGCGTATGCACGGCAACGTTGGCCTGCAACGGCACCAGCTTGTAACGGTCGCTGGTCATCTTGTTGAACTCACCCAGGAACGGCAGGTAACGCACATCCGAACCATAGATAAGCTGCAGGTTGAAACCGAAATCATACCCTTTGCTGGTGCTGTCGATGTCACGATGCAGCGTCAGGGCCGCTTGGTTCAGCGTGGCCTGATTGGAGCGATCGGTGAACAGCTGGCCGAAATTGACGCCATTATCCGGCGTATTCCCGTTGATGACAAAGCCGCCATCAAGCTGCGCATCCAGTTTGATGCTGTCGGTCCACTTTGCCGCCTGAGCCGCCTGGGCTGTCTGAGCCGCACCAGAAGCCAGAATGCTCGCCGACGCCAGCAAAATGGATGCAAGAGCATGACGCATGAAGGAAGTCTCCTTAAGAAATCGTGTCGCATTCCTCCATTGCAGGTGTCGTGCCATATACTGTTGCAAAAATACAACTCATCCTGCCTCCGTATCATTCAACAGTCATAACAAGCGTTGGGCGTGCCAGAATCAGGCGCTCGTGGTAAGATGACACCACGGTTAGAAAATGCTTTGCCCTCGCCATCCCGCCTTAATGAGATCGTGATTTAGGCACTTCAGTCAGAAAATGATGAAAAATAGTTCATTCCACTTCCGAATGCTTCTGATATCAGGTTTCTGTCTGGTTACGTGGCTTTTCTACAAACAGGTGCCTTCTCTTAAGGCATTGTATGAGCAAACGACCGTTTCCCTTGTTTCCAGGGGAGAAGCGGCAGAACCGGCTTCTCCGGTAACAACACCATTGGCGGGCGGACTGAAGATTGCGACTTGGAACCTGGACTGGCTGACTGAGCCTGGCAGCGAGGCGACGCTGCCTCCGGATGCGCCGCATCGCACAGAGAAGGATATCAGCCGCCTGAGCCATTATGCGACCCTGCTGGATGCCGATATTATCGCCGTGCAGGAAGTGGCCAGCCCGGATATTTTGCGCCGTCTGTTCCCGCCCGACCGCTATGTGATTCATCTCAGCGGCGATAAGGTCGCCCAGCGCGTCGGTTTTGCAGTCCGGCGTGGATTGATGGTGACAGCGAACCCCGATCTGTCGGGGCTGGATGTCTATGGACCCCATGCCGCCCACCACCTGCGCAGCGGAGCAGATATTACGGTGGATCTGCCAGCGTCCTCCGGTGGCGGCAGGCTGCGGCTGCTGGCCGTACATCTGAAAGCCGGATGCAGACGGGACGCTTTTGCCAAAAGTCTGCGGCCAGCCTGCGCAACCTTACAAGCCCAGACCATTCCGCTGACCGGATGGATCGCAGAACGAAAACAGGAGGGCGTTCCCTTCCTGATTCTCGGGGATTTCAATCGCTGGCTTCATCCCGGTGATGATGTGCTGCAAAAGATGGAACAGGTGGCTCCCCTCACCCTGTTGACGGTCAACCGACGCGACCCCTGCCACCATGGCGCCTCCTTTATCGACCATATTCTGGCAGGGGGCGTCGCACGCAGCTGGATCGACCCGGAAAGCCTGCGTGTCATGACGTACGGCCCGGCCACCACCTCCAAACCGGAGGGTCAGGCGATGCGTTATCAGCTTCCATGGACGCGCATGCCTCCGGGGAAATTGATTCAACCGGACAGCAGTGATGGATTATCCGATCACTGCCCGGTATCAATCCGGCTGATTCCTGCCCTGCCTCACTAAACAGACAGCGACCGGACTACGGAGATAATAAAGGCCATGAGCAAAACGCTTCTCGTGACAGGTGCCACATCCGGCTTCGGTGAGGCCATCACCCGTCGTGCCGTCCGGGACGGTCACCGCGTCATTGCCGCAGGCCGTCGCGTTGATCGGCTGGAGACACTGGAAGCTGAACTGGGGGAAGCTGTTCTACCCTACCGCTTGGACGTAACCGATCCCATTGCCACCGCCGCCCTGCCTGATGCCCTGCCAGAGGAATGGCGGCAGATTGACGTACTGGTTAATAATGCCGGGCTGGCGCTGGGACTGGAGCCTGCTCATCAGACCGATCTGGCACAGTGGGATACGATGGTGGCCACCAATGTGCGCGGGCTGATACACATGACCCGCGCGATCCTGCCAGCCATGGTGGCGCGGAATGACGGGTTGGTAGTCAATATCGGCAGTATCGCCGGCACCTACCCCTATCCTGGCGGCAACGTCTATGGCGCGACCAAAGCCTTTGTAAAACAGTTCAGCCTCAATCTTCGTGCCGACCTGATCGGAACCGGGATCCGTGTCACCAATCTGGAACCGGGTGCCGCTTCTGGCTCAGAATTCAGTCAGGTCCGCTTCAACGGGGACGTTGACAAGGCAACAGCCGTGTACGATGGCATGCGCCCACTGATGTCCGAAGACATTGCTGAAACGGTGGCCTGGCTGCTGACGTTACCGCCCCATGTGAGCATCAATCGCATGGAGATCATGTCTGTGGATCAGGCTTCCGGCCCCCTTGCCATGCACCGGCGCACAGCATGAGCGACGCTATCAGTGAAACAGTCCGGCAGTTCCTCACAACCTGCCGGATTGATAATGGCAGGGAATTCAGGCTTGCCGCTCACGACCCGGATCGTAAGCCGGAGATCGATCTGTCCCGTCAGGAAATCACCGATTACCTGACGGAGCGGACAGAATGCCTGTCTGACCTTCAGCAAAGGCTGTATTCATCGCAGTCATACGGGTTGCTTTGCGTGTTTCAGGCAATGGATACCGGCGGTAAGGATGGCACGATCCGCCACGTCATGTCCGGCGTGAACCCGCAAGGCGTGCAGGTCAGATCCTTCAAACAGCCCGGCCCGGAAGCGATTCATCATGATTTTCTCTGGCGCGTTTCACTCTCGCTGCCACAGCGCGGGGAGATCGGAATTTTCAATCGCAGCCATTATGAAGAGGTACTGGTCACCCGCGTACACCCTCACCTGCTGGATAAAAGCGGCATTCCGGAAGACCTGCGCGGCAAACCATTCTGGAAAAACCGTCTGCGTGACATTCGGCATTTCGAATCCTATCTCGGCCGTCAGGGCATCGTAGTACGCAAATTTTTCCTGCATATCTCGAAGGAAGAGCAGCGCAAGCGCTTGCTCGCCCGGTTGGACGACCCGACGAAACACTGGAAATTCAGTGTGGATGACATACAGGAACGGCAATACTGGAACGCCTACCAACGGGCCTATGAAAAGGCGATCATCGGCACGGCCAGAACAGACGCGCCATGGTTCGTCATTCCAGCCAACAGTAAACCAATCGCCCGGTTGCTGGTGAAAGAGGCGATCATCGAAGCACTGGAAGAAATTAACCCGCAACAGCCCGTGCTGAATGAGGAACAGAAAGCCGCCCTTGATGAAGGACGTGCAGCATTGGAAGACCGCTCGGACACCACTCAGTAAGCGATCCAGATGGCACGCGTTTTTTATTCTATAGTAGTAGGCGTCTACAACAGAAATACCACCACGTCTGATGAACAGCCTTCGGGCGACAGCCGGTCTGTCTGGTGCCCTGTATCAGATAACAGCTTACTGCGCCAAATAGGCACGCCATCCGCCAAAGCGGGTGATATCCTGTGCTCCGACCAGACCGGCCGGTTCACAGACGAAACCTTTGACAGAGGTTCCATCGGCCAGACGCAAAGTACCGATGGCCAATGGGGCCGGAACCAAAGCCGTAAACGTGCCGAACGCTTCCGCATCCATGCTCCATAATTCGATTTCGATGCCATCCCCGGTGAAGTCCGGATCAGCGACCAGCCCCGGTTTGGGAGGAATGGTCTCAGCCAGAGCATAAAGCCGGTACTCTGGCGCCGTTCTGGTCCGTGCCACCAGAGTGGCATTGCGTTCCGTCAATTGCCAATGCAGCGGCTGTCCGGACAGATGGGCCCCGACCACAGCCAGCGCGATCTGTTCCGGATTAGTCTCCTCCAGCACAGGATCAGGCAGAGAAGCACGATCCTGTCCATAGCCGGGTTCCAGTCGGCGATGGAGACGGTCGGCGATCAGGGCCATTGAATCGTCGCTGAAAGCCGGCCCCACCAGAGTAACACCGAAAGGCAACCCCGTTTCGATGAAACCCGCCGGCACTGCAATGGCGGCACAATCCAGCAGGTTAACGAAATTGGTATAATGCCCCAACTGGCTGTTCAGGCGCACAGGATCAGCCATCACCGCCTCGACCTTGTGAATGGTCGGAGCCGTGGGCAGCAGCAGTATATCCATCCTGGCCCATTGGGCATTGGCCTGTTGAGTCAGCGCTGCCAGTTCGTATTGGCCACGGAAAGCATCCACTGCCGAGAGTGTCTTCGCAGTTTCGACAATGCTCCGTACCACCGGATCAAAAGAATCCGGTGCCCGGGAAAGATGATCACCGACAGCCTCCAACCTTTCCGCAACCCATGGGCCACCGTACAGCAGTTTGGCAGCATCGCGGAAAGGTGCGAAGTCGATCTCGACCAGTTCTGCATCGAGGGAGATCATCTCATCCAGCGCACGCTGATAAAGGGCGGCATAAGCGGTATTGCCGTAGAATTCCCGCTGATCCTGTCGGGGAACGCCTACTCTGAGGCCGACATGCGGCAGTCTGCGCTTTTGCGACGGACGGGAGTAAGGATCTGCCGCATCATAGCCCTCGGCGATCCGACGGATCAGTGTTCCCTCCGCCACCGAAGCAGCAAAGACGGTGACACAATCAAGGGAACGACAAGCCGGAACGACCCCACTGGTGCTGAGCAATCCTTTGGTGGGTTTCACCCCGACCAGATTGTTGAACGCTGCCGGTACCCGACCGGACCCAGCCGTGTCGGTCCCCAGCGAGAAAGCCACCAATCCTGCCGCCACTGCGACAGCAGAGCCCGAACTGGACCCGCCAGAGATATAATCCTGATCGAACACGCAACGCGGTGCCCCGAAGGGAGAGCGTGTGCCGACAAGGCCGGTGGCGAATTGATCCAGATTGGTCTTGCCCAGAACGATGGCTCCGGCTGCCCGCAGCCGCGCCACAACCGTCGCGTCCCTATCCGGTTCATAGGTAAAAGCCGGACAGGCAGCCGAGCATGGCAAACCGGCCACGTCGATATTGTCTTTGACGGCGAAAGGAACACCGTACAGTGGTTTCCCGGTTGCGGGGGAAGCATCCAGGGCACGTGCTTCCGCCAAGACCTCCTCGCGGGGGCGCAGGGCGATCCATACCGCCTTGTCGCCATAGCGCGTGATGCGGTCATAAGCCTCGGTGACTACCTGCTCGATGGTGCCGCCTTGCGCCAGAAACGCCTGAATACCTTCGAGGGTCATGCTCAGCGTCATGTCAGGCTTCCTCCTCGATCAGCAGCAGACGCTGCCCGGCCTGTACGGTTTTACCCGTCTGGCACAGCACGTCCCGCACCACACCGGAGACGGAGGCTTTGACCTCCATTTCCATTTTCATGGACTCAAGAATGGCCACAGCCTGTCCGGGTTGAACCTTGTGGCCGGTTTCAACCAGCACTTTCCAGACATTGCCGGGAATGGGAGAGTCCACGGTCGCCATACCGGGCGGCAAGGCGGAAACGTCCTCAGGCGGGGCAGCCGCATCATCTTCGGAGACATAGGCTGCCAACCCAAGCTCCCTCCAACGCTGACGCTCGGCCTCGAAGGCGGCTTGCTGGCGGGATTTGAAGGCGGCGATGCTGTCAGCATTCTCAGCCAGAAAGCGGTGATAATCCGCCAGCCTGAATACTGATTCTTCCGTCTTCAGCGCGTAACCGCCATAGGGGAAGGCATCGCGGGCTTCGGCCAGTTCCTGTGCCGAGACGGGGAAGAAGCGTATCTGGTCGAAGAAGCGCAGCAGCCAGGGTTTGCCATCCCTGAAATTGGCGGTCTGGCGATGGGTGTTCCAGACCTGCACTGTACGTCCAACGAACTGATAGCCGCCGGGGCCTTCCATCCCATAGATGCACATATAGGCCCCACCGATCCCGACCGCGTTTTCAGGGGTCCAGGTGCGGGCCGGATTGTATTTGGTGGTCACCAGACGGTGACGCGGATCCAGCGGTGTCGCCACCGGTGCGCCCAGATAGACATCGCCCAGCCCCAGCACCAGGTAGCGGGCATTGTAGACCACATCCTTGACCGCCTGCTCATCGGCCAGCCCGTTGATGCGGCGGATGAACTCGATATTGGACGGGCACCAGGGTGCGTCGGGGCGCACCAGCTCCTGATATTTGCGGATCGCCAGACGGGTCGATTCATCGTCCCAGGAAAGCGGCATATGGATGGTGCGGGTCGGCACGCTGATCTGATCGACCGGCGGCAGATCGGCGATCGCCTCCGCCAGCAATCCACGCATTCTGCCGATCGGCAGGCGGTCGGGATCGAGATGAACCTGAAGCGAACGGATACCCGGTGTCAGGTCCAGCAGTCCCGGCAGATTTTCCGCTTTCAGCCGCTCCATCAGGGCATGGGCCTGAAAACGCAGGCTCAGATCCAGTTCAAGCGGCCCGAACTCCACCAGCAGATTGTCATCGCCCGACTGACGCAGCAGCACGGCTTCGTTGCCTTCACGGAAACGCGCCAGCACCGGGCTTTCCGGTGCTGGCGGGGCCAAGGCGGGCGCAGTCACAGCACGCAAGGTCTTCAGGGCCGCATCCTGCGCGTGACGCAGAGCATCGGCCTGGTCGATATCGAGCCGAACGAAACGCAGCTTGTCGCCCGGCTTCAACTGGCCGATTTTCCATAATTCGGCGCAGGCCACTGTGACCGGGCAGACGAAGCCACCCAGTGACGGACCGTCCGGCCCCAGAATGATCGGCATGTCGCCGGTGAAGTCCAGCGCCCCAACCGCATAGGCGTTGTCATGGATGTTCGAGGGATGCAGCCCGGCCTCACCCCCATCGGTGCGGGCCCAGTCGGGTTTGGGGCCGATCAGCCGCACGCCGGTGCGCGCGCTGTTGAAATGCACCTCGTACTCGGCCTCGAACAGGGTGGCGATGTCGGTTTCCGTGAAGAAATCCGGAGCACCGTGCGGGCCGATCAACACGCCGATCCGCCATTCGCGGGTCAGGGCGGGCCGCAGGGTCGGATCGAGCGGTACTTCATGGACGGGACCGGCACCGCTTCTGTTCAGACGCAGCACATCGCCGGTACGCAGACAGCCAACGCCGTGACCGCCGAAACGACCCAGAGCAAAGGTAGCGCGGCTTCCCATATAAACCGGAGCATCAAAGCCATGACGGACCGCCAGATAGGCACGGTTGCCCGCCTGCCTTGCGGCCGCGATGGTCAATACCTGCCCGGCATCGACCCTGATCGCCTGCCAGAAGGGCACGGGCTGCCCGTCCAGCGTCACGTCCATCTCAGCCCCGCCCAGAGCGATCTCCGTGGGGGCGTTGAAGCGCAGGGTGGGACCAGTCAGGGTGATTTCCAGAGTGGCGGCTTCTGACGGGTTCCCCAGCAGACGGTTGACCAGCCGGTGAGACAATGCATCCATCGGGCCACTGGGCGGCACGCCGACATCCCAGTAGCCAAGACGTCCCGGCCAATCCTGAAGGCTGCTTTGCGCGCCGGGGGCCAGCACATCGATGGTCGAGGGCTGATAGGGAAAATCCCCCAGCGCCCGCGTGCTGACCTTGCCGGAGGACAGCATCCCGGATGCGGCGATGGCCGCCAGATAATCGAGATTGGTCTCGATACCGTAAACACTGGTATGGGCCAAAGCATCCTGTAATTTACTCAGGGTTTCGGCACGGTCCTGACCGGTCACGATGATCTTGGCCAGCATGGGATCATAATAAGGCGTCACCTCGGTGCCGCTTTCGATCCAGCTATCCACGCGGACATCATCGGCAGGAAAGGCGACATGGGTCAGACGGCCCGAACTGGGCAGAAACCCCTTACCGGGATCCTCCGCATACAGCCGCACCTGAATCGAGGCCCCCCGTGGCTCAGGCGCTTCCGGAACGGACAACTCGCCCGCGGCCTGACGCACCATCCATTCCACCAGATCCACGCCGGTAACCTGCTCGGTCACGCCGTGCTCGACCTGAAGGCGGGTATTCACTTCCAGAAAATAGAACTGGTCGGCTGCATCATCATAAATGAATTCCACCGTTCCGGCGGATTCATAAGCGACATGACGACCCAGCCTGATGGCCGCATCCATCATGGCGGCACGGGTAGCAGCGGGCAGATTGGGGGCCGGTGTTTCCTCGACAACTTTCTGATTGCGCCGTTGCAGTGAACAGTCACGTTCGCCAAGCGCCACGACATGGCCCTGACCGTCACCGAAAATCTGCACCTCGATATGCCGGGCGCGCGCGACATATTTTTCAAGATAGATGCCGCCATCTTTGAAATTGCTTTCCGACAGACGGCGCACCGTTTCGAACAGCGGTCCCAGTTCATCGGCGCTGCGGCAGAGTTGCAGACCGATGCCGCCGCCGCCCGCGGTGCTCTTGATCATGACAGGATAGCCGATCTCCCCGGCGGCTTCATGGGCGGCCTGCAAATCTGGCAGCAGACCGGTACCGGGCAAAAGCGGCACGCCGCAAGCCTGAGCGGCTTCCCGGGCGGTATGCTTCAGCCCGAAGATGCGCATGTGCTCCGGGGACGGCCCGATGAAACGGATGCCTTCCTCGGCCAGACGATTGGCGAAAGCGGCATTCTCCGACAGGAAACCGTAACCGGGATGCACCGCCTGTGCGCCGGTCTGTTTGCAGGCGGCGATGATGGCCTCAATATCCAGATAGCTTGCGGAAACCTGTGCAGGACCGACGCAGACCGACTGATCGGCCATCAGGCGATGACGGGAATGGCGATCGGCCTCGGAATAGACGGCCACCGTGCCCACACCCATTTTTTTCAGCGTGCGGAAAATGCGGCAGGCGATGGCACCCCGGTTGGCCACCAGAACATGATCGAACATGGGAAACCCCTTTTGGTCAGGCCGCGTCCCACACCACCACTTCGATGGGCGTGGGGTTGTAGGCATTGCAGGGGTTGTTGAGCTGCGGGCAGTTCGAGATCAGCACGATCACATCCATCGCCGCGATCATCTCGACATATTTGCCGGGTGCCGACAGCCCATCCTCGAAGGTCAGGCCGCCTTCGGGCGTGACCGGCACATTCATGAAAAAATTGATGTTGTGGGCGATGTCACGCTTGGTCAGGCCCAGATGATCGTTCTCGGCCACCGCCAGCAACCAGGAATCACGGCATGCATGCATGGTCTTTTTGTCCAGAGCATAGCGCACTGTGTTGGATTCAGTCGCACAGGCCCCGCCCAGAGTATCGTGACGGCCAACGGTATCGGCGGTGATTTCCAGCATCACATTGCCGTCCTGGGAATAAAGCTTGCTGCCGGTGGTCAGATAGACATTGCCCTGCTCACGGACGGTATTCTCGGCTGAGTAGCGTTCAGACGGATCTTTTGCCGAAAAGAACAGGGTGTCGGCGGATTGATTGCCCTCCAGATCGACAATGCGAAGATTCTGACCGGCCTTGACGACATGCATCCAGTAATCACCGGCCTTGACCGTGTTGCGATAGCTGGCGTTTTCCGGGGCGAGATTGCTTTCCCTGATCATGGTTCAGCCCTCCGATCCGCAAGAACACAGGTGATAGATTCGATTGTTTTCAAAACCGCGTTCATTTTCAGGACGGAAATGTTTGCAGGCATCATCCTCGGCGACTGGCTCCGCTTGCAAAAGCTCATAGGCCACCGGGTGGCGGGGATAGCTGGCTGACGGATTAAGCGGATGCGGACAGGTATGCAGCAGAACAAGCGTATCCATCTCGAAGCGCAGCGTCACATGCGCACCCGGTCTGGAATGGGTGGCATCGAAAAGAAGAGTTCCATCGGCGGCAACAGCCACCTTACTGAACCAGTTCACGTTGGAGGCCAGATCGCGCCGCCCCAGACCGTATTTCGCGCCTTCCACCAGAAAGCTGTCATGGCCATTCTGGGTCCAGTCATTATGACCGGTCTGGTAATCCACAGGCTGCCATTTATGGGCGACGCTGGACCTGGTGCTGTTGCCGCAGACCGTGTCGTGCCAGCCCAGACTATCCTCGATGATCGAGCAGAAAATCCGCCCCATATCGGAATAGAGGCAATTGCCGCGGGTCAGCTTGAAGGTGTGCTGGCACTTCAGGCTGTCGGGCGCATTATAGCGCTCCAGCAGGTTGGCGGGATTGTAAAACAGCATGCCGACATTGGCCCCACCCTCCAGATCGGTCAGGCGCAGCAAGGTGCCGCGTTTGAGCGTGAAGGACCAGTGTTTGCCGCCGGGAATCACATCCCGATAGAGAACGTCCTGACTCATAATCCTCTGTCTCCCCGGCAGGTCGTCCCGCCGAACAGGGCCTTTTGCTTCTGGCCGGGTCGTCCCGGCAGGCCAGAGTGAAATCAGTGAGTGAAATCAGTTAGTGATCGCCGCTTGCATCAGCGGTGCCGAGCCTGTTTTTCAACACGCTCATGGCTTCGGTCTTCTGCTTCGAACTGGTCCGCTCCAGCGGCAGATCGAAGGTGATCGTCGCCCCATAAACTCCTCTTTCTTCGGGGCGGGTGCGGTAGTGATCAAAGGCGATCAACCGGGTGCCCAGATGAAAGGCCTCTTTCAGATCATGGGTGACCATGAAGACAGTGAGACCGGTTTCCTCGAACAGGGTCAGCATCAACTCGTGCATGTCGGCACGGATGCCTGGATCCAGCGCTCCGAAGGGTTCGTCCAGAAGCAGCACCTTGGGCTTCTTGATCAAAGCCTGGGCAATCGCCAGACGCTGCTGCATGCCACCGGATAACTGGGCCGGGTATTTGTCCCGCGCATGATCCAGCCCCACAGCCGTGATGATCTCACGGCACTGGTCGAACAGAGCACGGCGTCCGGCACCGAACAGGCGGCCCAGAACAGGGGCGGCCTTCATCTCCAGCCCGAAAGCGACGTTCTGCAATACCGTCAGATGCGGGAACACGGAATAGCGCTGGAACACCACGCCACGCTCCTCGGTCGGCTCAGGGGGCAGCGGCGCGCCATCGATACGGATTTCACCGCGGCTGGGGATTTCCTGACTCAACAACATGCGCAGGAAGGTCGATTTGCCGCAGCCGGACGGGCCGACAATGGACACGAAGGAGTGGGATGCGACTTCCAGATCGACCTTTTCCAGGATCACCTGGCCATCATATTCCTTCCAGACATTGGAGACGGAAACGTGGGTCATGCGCTCCTCCGCCCGGCATCCAGCCATGGAAACAGGGTGCGGTTCAGCAGGCGCAGGCCAAGATCACACAGCAGAGCCAGAAAGGTGATCCAGGCGACATAAGGCAGGATCACATCCATGGCGAGGTAACGCCGGACCAGAAAGATGCGATAACCCAGGCCCACATCCGCCGCGATCGCCTCGGCCGAGATCAGGAACAGCCAGGCCGGTCCCAGCGACAGCCGCACGGACTCGATCAGGCGCGGCAGCATCTGCGGCAAAACCACTCGTACTATGATCTGCCAGCTCGATGCGCCGAGAGTCTGTGCCTTGATCAGTTGCTCGCCCGGCATTTCCTGCACGCGGGCCTGAAGGTTGCGCATCAGACATGGCGCCACGCCGATGACGATCAGCACCACCTTCGACAACTCGTCCAGCCCGAAGATGATGAACAGAATGGGGAGCACCGCCATCGGCGGGATCATGGAAATGACCGCCACCAATGGCGACAACCCGGCCCTGACATAAGGAAGGATGCCATTGGCGATACCCACCAGCAACGCCAGGAGCGTGGCGACCGTCAGGCCGATGCCGATCCGCATCAGACTGGCAGCCGTATCGGCCCACAGCAGCACGGAACCGGTGCGGGGATCGGCCCGGAAGGCCACCCGCGCGATGCCTTCCCCCAGCGCGGTGAAGCTGGGCAGAAGCTTGTCGGCAGGATTATCGGCCAGCCGCATCGCTGACGCGGCGGCATAAAGCACAATCAGGACAATGAAGGGCAGTAATCCCAGATAGAACCGTGCTATTTTTCCGGGATGCCGGTTGAGCAATCGTCGCGCCATGAGCATTCTCCGTCAGGGGCGGGCGATGCTTACAGCTTGCCGTCAGCCGCCAGTTGCTCATAGGTGTCGTCGAAGCGCAGCTTGACGTTGTTCGTGTCGCCCAGCACCTTGCCGCCGGGGAAGCTGATACCGACCGCATCCTTGCTCTGGGCGCCATCGCCCAGCAGGTGGTGTTCGAACGAGAAGCTCCGTACCAGATCCATGGCCTTGAAAGCCTCCGGGCTGCGCGTAAAGGCCGCGGCGGCTTTGGGGTCGGCATACAGGAAAGTGGTTTTCAACTGGGATTCGAAACCACGCAGATCGGTACCCGACAGTTTGGCCATCTCGGCGCGGGCGGCCTTGCCGGCCTCATCATTCCGGGTCATCAGGGCCATGGTTTCATACCAGGCACCCGCCAGAGCCTTGCCCAGCTTCGGATTGTCTTTCAGAGTCCGGCTGTTGACCACGGTCAGATCCATAATCTCGCCGGGGATCTTGCTGGAATCGAAAACCTCGGTCATTTCGGGGTTCTTCAGCACCTCCGAAAGTTGCGGGTTCCAGGTCACCACGGCGGTGACATTCGGGCTGGCCGCAGCCCCAACGATATCGGCATCAGAGGTATTGACGGTTTTAACGTCCTTTTCTGATAGTTTGACTGAATCCAGTGCGCGGGCCAGCAGGTAATGAGAAACGGACAACTCCACCAGATTGATTTTCTGGCCTTTGATGTCCTTCAGTGATTTCGCCTTTTTCAGAACCACCCCGTCATTGCCATTGGAATAGTCCCCTACCAGCAGGGCGGTTGTATCGACACCGCCAGCCGCGGGAATGGTCAGGGCATCCATATTGGCGACAGTCACGCCATCGAACTTGCCAGCCGTGTATTGATTGACCGACTCAACATAGTCATTGACCTGCACAAGCGTGATCTTGATACCGTATTGATCGGCCCATTTCTTGACGATCCCAACCTCTTGCGCATAGGGCCACGGCATCCAGCCGGCATAAATGGTCCATGCAATCCTGAAATCAGTTTTTTCGGCTGCCTCTGCGGGGGCGGTAAAGGTCACGGCACAAGCCAGAGCCGTGGCGGCAATCGTCATGTTCTTGAAGGAAAAGGCCATCTTCGGAACTCCGGATCTACGTTTCGTCTATCCGGGGGGAGCGATGGCTCTGCGGGAAGGCAAGAAAGAGGCCTGCCCGACAGGAACGGAAACCGTTCCCCTCGGCTTGAACCTCCCGGGCTTTTATCCCGCCGTGTGTCCAGCCCTTTCCTGAAAGGAGGTACCGGATTGCGACTCTCGGACCAGTCACTGCACAGGCAGCCGGAACCCTAGTCGCATACGTTACCTAGCACGATGCATGCCAATCACGTGATCAGTAGAATTTTAAGGCCTCCATAAGATCACGTCTCACTGCAAGCCTCTTTCTGCTTGTTTTCTAAGCGCACAGATGCCTTCTTTTTGTGCCACAGGCTCAAATTCCAACTTCGCGGAGAGCGAGCTGCTATGGTCTCAACCGCCCCGGAGACACTCGTCTTCTGTGGCTGGATCGTTCTCAAACTTCCCTGTAAAGCACAAAAAAACCCGGATCTGTTGACCCGGGTTTTTTATTTCATGCACAGCTTTTACCAATCAATCCGCTGTTTCAGCCGCCAATTCCTCACCGCCATCATTGGCATCCGGTCTCGGCAAGGCTGGTGCACTGGCCTCGACAATATCGAATTCAAGCGCATCGTCTTTCAGCGTGACCTTGACAGAACCGCCTTTGACCAGCTTGCCGAACAACAATTCCTCGGCCAGCGGCTTCTTGATGTATTCCTGAATGACGCGCGCCAATGGACGCGCACCGTACAGCCTGTCATAGCCACGCTCAGCCAGCCATTCCTTCGCGGCGGAGTTCAGTTCGATCGTGACATTGCGGTCCGCCAGCTGGGCTTCGAGCTGCATCACGAATTTCTCAACCACGCGACCGACAATTTCCGCGGTCAGGTTGCCGAATGGAATGACGGCATCCAGACGGTTGCGGAATTCCGGCGTAAACAGACGCTTGACCGCGTCCTCATCCTCGCCAACACGTGCCTCACGACCGAAACCGATGGCCTCTTTCGCCATATCGGACGCACCGGCATTAGTGGTCATAATCAGGATGACGTTACGGAAATCGACGATCTTGCCGTTGTGATCGGTCAATTTTCCATGATCCATCACCTGCAACAGAATATTGTAGAGATCGGGATGCGCTTTCTCGACCTCATCCAGCAGCAGAACCGCATGAGGATGCTGGTCGATCGCATCCGTCAGCAAACCACCCTGATCAAACCCGACATAGCCCGGCGGCGCACCGATCAGACGGGAGATACTATGACGCTCCATATATTCGCTCATGTCGAAGCGAATCAGCTCTATGCCCAGCGTCGTCGCCAACTGACGCGCCACCTCGGTTTTACCCACGCCCGTCGGTCCGGAGAACAGATAGTTACCGATCGGCTTCTCGGCATCGCGCAGACCGGCACGGCTGAGCTTGATGGCGGCAGAAAGAGCCTCGATTGCTTTATCCTGCCCGAACACCATCGCTTTCAGATCGCGTTCCAGCGTGCGCAGCGTTTCCTTATCGTCGGCACTGACGCTTTTGGGTGGGATGCGGGCAATGCGGGCGACAATGTCCTCCACATCCTGCAACGTCACCGTCTTGCGCCGTTTGTGCTCCGGCAACAGCATGCGGCTGGCACCGACCTCGTCGATCACGTCGATGGCCTTGTCCGGCAGCTTGCGATCATGGATGTATTTCGCGGCCAACTCCACCGCGCCACGAATGGCTTCTTCGGTGTAGGTGACCTTGTGGTGAGTCTCGTAATTCGTCTTCAGCCCGCGCAGAATCTTGACCGCATCCTCCACCGACGGCTCATTGACGTCGATTTTCTGAAAACGGCGCACCAGCGCACGGTCTTTTTCAAAGTAGTTGCGAAATTCCTTATAGGTCGTGCTGCCGATGCAGCGTAAAGCACCGGAAGCAAGGGCTGGTTTCAGCAGGTTGGAAGCATCCATTGCCCCGCCACTGGTGGCCCCGGCACCGATCACGGTATGGATTTCGTCGATGAACAGCACCGCACCTGGATGGTTTTCCAGCTCGGTGACCACCGCCTTCAGCCGCTCCTCGAAATCACCACGATAGCGTGTGCCCGCCAGCAGAGCCCCCATATCCAGCGCATAGATGGTGCTGTTGAGCAGAACTTCCGGCACATCGCTTTCAACGATGCGCTTGGCCAGTCCCTCGGCAATGGCCGTCTTGCCCACGCCGGGATCACCGACATAGAGCGGGTTGTTCTTGGTACGGCGGCACAGGATCTGGATGGTACGCTCGATCTCCGTATCACGTCCGATCAGGGGGTCGATCTTGCCGGCCCGCGCCTTCTTGTTCAGGTCAACGCAATAGGTCGACAGCGCGTCCTCCTTACGGCGGCTCGATTTTTCCTCGCGCTCGCTTTCAGGTCCTGAGGGTTCACCCCCGCCATTGCTACCGCTGGCCGAGCCCTGCACGGGGCGGGTCTGTGAACGGCCGGGCGCCTTGGCGATGCCATGGCTGATAAAATTCACCGCATCCAGCCGGGTCATATCCTGAAGTTGCAGGAAATAGACCGCATGACTCTCACGCTCGCTGAACAGCGCGACCAGCACGTTGGCGCCGGTGACTTCATCACGGCCCGAGGACTGGACATGAATGGCGGCACGCTGCACCACGCGCTGGAAACCGGCCGTCGGTTTTGGATCGCTGGCACGCTCACTGGCCAGACCGGACAGATCCTTGTCCAGAAATTCCGTCAGATCCGTGCGCAGTTTGTCTATATCGACACCGCAGGCACGCAGGACCGCGACAGCGTCGGCGTCTTCCGCCAATCCCAGCAGAAGATGTTCGAGGGTTGCGTATTCGTGGTGACGTTCACTGGCCAGAGACAAGGCCCGGTGAAGCGTCTGCTCAAGGTTGCGGGACAACATGGATGGGCAACGCTCCTTGATCCTGGGGGCCGCAGGCAGGGACCGGAAACCGATCCGGTCCACCGCGCAGGCTCCTTTGCGCGGCATCGATGAGCTGGATATTGGGTTGCAGTGCCGGAAAACTAGCCGGCAGGACGACTCAGCAGCCCAGCCCGGATATGAGCTTTTCACATCCTGCTTCGTGCCGTCCAGCATCTGTTACCGTTTTTGGTCACAAAAGATTCAGGGACGGAGGATGGAGACCATCATACCACTGCCTGATATAGGCTCTAACCTGCTTCTTTACAGGCCCAGCAGATCGAGACTCCGCCCGATGACTATCTGTTCGACATAGTGATCGAGCGCCCGTTGTCGTCCTGCCATCCCCATCCGGGCACACAGGGCGGGGGATGTTGCAAGCCTGGTCAAAGCCTGCGCCAGAGGGGCCGCTGCGCGGGGCGGCACCAGGAAACCGGTTTCACCATCCACGACCTGTTCTCTCGGGCCCCGTACCGAGGTCGCCACCACCGGCAGACCGCAGAGCATCGCCTCGACGATAGACATTGGCAGCCCCTCGAACCAGCTTGGCAGGGTGAAGATATCGGCAGCAGCCAGCAGCGCGGGAATATCCTCGCGGTATCCCAGGCGGCGCAGCCTCGGCCCCAGCGCATCCGGCGCGGCGGCCTGCTGGAAAGCCGGTTCCAGATCCTCCCCGTGATCGGAGGACAGACGCTCCCCCACCACCCATAACTCGGCCTCCGGAACCGAGCGCATCGCCTCCAGCAGTTCCAGATGCCCCTTGTGACGGACCAGACGGGAAACGACGATCACCACCGGTCGATCCATCGGTGTACCAAGCGCCTGCCTGATACGTCGGCGCGCTTCAGGATCAGGGCGGAATACCGCCGGGTCGCGCCCATTCCCGACCGGGATGGCATGGCGATGGATCAAAAGACGGCGAGCATCCCGTGATTCTTCGGTGGAAACGGTCAGGAATACATGCGTCACCCGTCCGGCAATCGCCTCCATGACCCAGGACACGATACGCCGCGGCAGAGGGGATGGCTGATTGAACAAAAATCCATGGCATGTGTAGGCAATACAGGGCACACCGCAGGCCCGCGCCGCCAGACGCGCCAGAAAGCCACTGATAGGCATATGGGCATGCACCATATCGGGCTGCTCGGCACGAATCAGTCTCACCAGAGCACGAAATGCCCGCCACTGGGCCTGCGGTGAGATACGCCGCACCATCGGCACCGTCTCGACCCGGAAGCCTTCCGCCCGGACAGCGGAGAGTAACGGACCATCCGCACAGGCCCCCACCACCTCATGCCCCCGATCCCGTGCCGCTCTCATCACCGGAAGAATGAAATGCCGCAGCGCGAAGTCGACATTGGTGATTTCCAGAATCTTCAAGCGCTGACGCTCATTCTTTTGCCTTGCGGGTGATGGCCCATTTGACGCAGCGCGGGCCGTCCGGAGGCACGGAGATCACGACCTGTTCGGCCTGTCTCGGCATCTGACCTCCGAGATAGACGCTTTCTTCCACCGTGATGGTGCCGCCCTCCACCTGCATCAGCCATGCAGCCTGCGGGGTACGCAGCAGGATTGAATCCCGCAACGTGGCGGCCGGCTTTTCAGTGATCGCCTCCTCACCCGACACCGCTCCATCGACCGCAGCCGGTTCGACAGACTGTGTCCGGGCCTCTGCCCCCGTATTCTCCATGGCCTGGGTCTGGCGGATCGCATGCACCGCCGGATGGAGATGAAAACGCAGGACATAGGGGCGCGGCTCACCGCCTTCCAGACTATCTTCGCCGCGCACATCATCGCCGTTGGCAGCCATGTATAAATGGCGGCGATGCACCAGACCGGCGCTTTGTCGCCAGCCATCATGGGTCGCCTCCAGCCAGATGGCGCCCTCGGACTCCAGACGCTCTGCTGTTACGCGGGAGGGACGACGGCCCAGACCATCCGCGGTCACTTCGGAGGAGCTGGTATCGGCCATCACCAGCGTCGAATGGGCAGCGGTGGCGCGGGTTGCCTCCCGCCATTCCGGGCCGCCTGCGGGCAAAGCGCCGCAATTGGTGATGATCCGATCGCGCCCGGACGAAAATTCAAAGGCCAGCGTGCCCGCATGCGCATGACGGTCCAGCCCCCGCCGCGCCGGCAGACCGGTATCGACGATCACGACCGAGCGCCCGGCCTGAAGCCTCTGCCAACCACCATGCTGCATGTCATGGGTCGCCCGCGCGCCGCGCCCCGCCTGGGCCAGCACAAGATCGATCAGACTGGCATTCTCTTCCCGGCTGCCATTGAACAGCGCCAGGCCGCCGTCGCCATGTCGCAGAACCCGCAAGGCCGGTCCCAGACGCTCGATCGCCAGCAGCAAAATATTCGGCACCGGCACGCGTGCGCTTTGCAGCAATCCGCGCATTTCCACCAGATCACGCAACGCGGCGTAATGTGCGGACGGAGAACGCTCGACATGGCTGCCATCGGGCAGAATCTGGCGGTCCAGTTCCTTCGGCAGCCATTTCAGCACCCGCGCCAGATAGCTCCCTTTGTCCGGCAGCGCGATAGCAGCGGCAAGCAGCCCCTTTAACACGGTCAAGGCGCGTGCATCGGCGGTTTCGGGGGGGATTTCGAACGCCAGCGCCCGCGCATCCGCCACCAGTCGCGCCATCATACGCTGACGGAAATTGTCATCCGCGGAAGCTGCAAAAAAATCGTAATGCCCCAACCAGGCCATCACCCTGGCCCCTGTTACATCAGGGCGCGTGGCGATGTTGTCGAGTGCGGAAGCACCGATCCAGTCAGCCACCATGCTCCGTGCCTTCAGGCGCGCACCATCAGTACCGAGCGCACGAAGATCCCGCAGCCAGGAGAATCCGTGAATGGCTGCCCGCAACTCGGCAGTGCCGGCGCTATCCCCCCATGCGCCGGGCTGAAGGCTGCGGATTATACCGGAGTGTTCGTATTCGCCCCGCAGCAATCTTGCCCCGCGTGTCGCATCGCCCGGCCACAGATCACGGACCATGACAAGCGGTGCATCGGGCGCACGGCTCAGGCGCAATGTCGGCAGCCGCGCCGCCGCACGGCGCGCACCCCTGACCCATCGGGAGGCGGGAGGAGGCGGACTCATGAAATCGATTCGAATCGGTGACTGGCGCGCATATCTGCTTGTAACGACGGCAGTGCCATCAACACAACCGACCGGTTCGGACCTACGTAAAGTTTGATCTTTCCACCACGCGCCCTCGCTGACCGATCCGGTCTCTATCGCACCGTCAGGCGTGCAGCAAAAAACCCGTCCATCCCTGTTATCGGGGGTGAGCCTTCCGGTCCGGCAAACGCAAGTCCCGGATGGGTGCGCAAATATCCTTCCGCCGTGCGCGCCCCCGGCAGGAAGGCCAGTTCCTCCACCGTGAAGGGCGACAAAGTCACGGACGGAAGCGTTTTCAGCGCATGCTCGATCCGTTGGCGGCCTTCTTCCGGCTGCATGGAGCAGACCGCATAGATCAGGCGACCGCCGGGACGCAGCATGGCAAGGGCTGCAGCCAGCAGGCGGTCCTGTTGCGCCGTCAGCGCGGTGATATCCCGCTGACGCTTCAGATGCGGCACATCAGGATGACGGCGGATGGTTCCGGTGGCACTGCATGGCGCATCCAGCAGGATGGCATCCGGCACGAAACCGGCCGGCGGAGTCCATTCCGCCGCATCAGCCACCGCCACCTGCACATCCAGACGCAGCCGGGCCAGGTTTTCACGCAGGCGCGGCACACGCACCGCTTCACGCTCCACCGCGATCACCTCCGCCCCGCTCATGGCGAGTTGTGCGGTCTTGCCACCCGGTGCGGCGCACAGATCGACAATCTTCTCCCCTTCCCGCGCCGCCAGCAGGCGCGCCGGCAAGGAAGCAGCCGCATCCTGAACCCAGAATGCTCCCTCCTCAAAGCCCGGCAGAATGCTGACGCGGGTACCGGGGGGCAGCCTTATTGTGCCGTTCGGGAGTAAAATCCCCTCGGCAGGTGGCGTGATCCCGGGACGCAAGGTCAGATCGAGCGGAGCCTCCGTCTGATGCGCCAGAGCAATGGCGCGGGCATCGCGGCCCCACGCGGTCCACAGCCAGCCGGGCGTGTCCAGCCGGGGGGAGTCCAACCCGTTCAGCATCTCCTGCCCACCCGTTGCCACCTTGCGCAGCACCGCATTGATCAGGCCGGTGAAAGGTGCCAGCCGCAGCTGACGCGCCAGATCAACCGCCGTCCCGACCGCAGCATGGGGGGGCGTGTCCAGAAACAGCAACCCGGCTGCGCCCAGACGCAGGATGTCCCGCACCGGCGCAGGCGGCTCCCGTCTTAAAAACGGCTCCAGCACGGCATCAATGGTGCCGAGACGGCGCAACGTCGCCGCAGCGAGACGATGGGCGGCAGCACGGTCGCGCGGCTCCATCGGCGGCAGGGCATTCAGCGCCTCTTCCAACGAACGGTGCTGCTCCAGCACCGCATTCAACAGACGGCAGGCAGCATCTCTGGTCGGGTCCATAGCGACGGGGGGAGCCGATGGGCGACGGGAAGAAGAAGGAGAACGAATTGTCATCATGGCTTTTTGCGCGGCCCGGCCCTTTCCGGCAAGCACGCGATACGCATGTCCCTTATCACACCCCCTTGATCGCAGGCCACCTCGGGGTGGTGCGGCGTGGCAGGTGTGGTAATTCGTAGTCTATGCGCCAGATCCTGTTCCTGACCCTGTTCTGCCTGATCGCGTGGATACCGGGTTTTTTCACCCTGCCACCCTCCGACCGCGACGAAAGCCGCTTCGCACAGGCCAGCCGGCAGATGATCGAAACCGGTGATTACGTCACCATCATGAACGGCACCGAACCGCGTAACCGCAAGCCGATCGGCATTTACTGGCTGCAGGTGCCCTTTGCGAAAGCTGCTCAACAGGCCGGGCTGGCGCAGGAAAATCCGATCTGGCCCTACCGCCTTCCCTCCCTGCTGGGCGGATTGCTGGCCGTGTGGATGACATACGGCTTTGGAATCAGGCTGGTCGGACGAAAGGGGGCTTTCCTCGGTGCGTGGATTCTGGGCGCCTCGGTCATTCTGCTGGTCGAAACGCATATGGCGAAAACCGATGCCGCCCTGCTGGCCGCGACACTCGCTGCGCAAGGGCTGCTCGGGCGTGCCTATCTGGTCGCCAGACAAGGCGATCAGGATACCAGATTCGGGTCGGTTCAGGCCGCGCTGTTCTGGATCGCCATGGCCGCGGGGATTCTGATCAAGGGACCGATCACCCCGATGGTCAGCGCCCTGACGGTGCTGACCCTGCTGATTACCGATCGCCGCATTCCGGGGCAGACGCGTTGGCTTGCCGCGCTGCGCTGGCGATGGGGGCTGCCGCTGGCCATCGCGCTGATCCTGCCATGGTTCATTGCCATCGGCATTGCCAGTCACGGACAATTCTTTGCGCAGGCGATTGGCGGGGAACTGGCCAGCAAGGTACGCAGCGGTGATGACAGCCATGGCGCGCCACCAGGGCTTCATCTCCTGCTGCTGATCATCACCCTGTTTCCCGGATCATTGGTGGTGCTTCAGGCCCTGCCGGCATCATGGCGTCACCGGTCAGAACCGGTGATGCGCTTCCTGCTGGCCTGGATCATCCCGTCATGGATCGTTTTCGAGGCCGTACCAACCAAACTGCCGCATTATATCCTGCCCATGCTGCCTGCCCTCGCCCTGCTGGGCGGCAAAGCCATAGCGGAGACGCTGGCAGTGCCGCGCTGGATGCAATGGCTGGCAAAAATCCTGTTCGTGCTTTCCTGCCTGTTGCTGGGGGGAGCCGCGATCGCCCTGCCCTTCGTCATCATGCCGGGACTGCACTGGCAGGATCTGCTGGGCATCCCTGCTTTTCTTACTATGGTCATGCTGCTGGCACTGGGGACCGGACTGCTGCCGCGCCGTCAGCGTGACGCGACACCCTATCGCAATATCCGCCTGCTGCTGATCTGCGCACCGCTGGTCGGCTGGAGCATGCTGGGACTGGAATTACCTTCCCTGCGCACCCTCTGGCTCAGCCCCGCCATCACTCGGGCCGCCCGGATCGAAACAGCAGAGCTTTACGGGGCACACGCGCCACTCGATCTGGTGACCGCAGGCTATAATGAGCCGAGCCTGCGATTCCTGGCCGGAACCGACACGTTTTTTGCTCCCGATGCCGCCAGCGCTGCCGCCTGGCTGGCGAAGCACAAGCAGGCCATTGCCGCCATTGCCCGCCCGGATGGGAACGCCTTCCTCGCCGCAGCCACCGCACAGGGGCTCAGCCCCGATCTGCGATATTCCATGGCCGGATATAATTACTCGCGCGGGAAAAGGATTTTGATTGATCTTTATGCATCAGGCACTGGTTCCGCCTCGACTCAATGACCAGCTTCAGCAATCATCGAGTTTATTGAGCAGGGGGCGTATAACTCTGAATTGACAGGCCGCCATACGCTCGGCGCTGATGTTTTTCTGCACAGACGCAGAAGCGGATATGACCATGCAACATGATACGGCTCAGGTGTTCAGGCAGTCCGATGTCGGTCTCTCCGATACCGGCGCGATACAGGATCGTCTGACCAGTCTTCTTCTGTCCCTGGGCCATTGCGATTCTGCATCAGTCAGCCGTGCCACCTCTCTGGCGCGCGAAACCGGGGAGCGGCGCGACGTCGTGATGCAGCGTCTCGGTCTCGTGACCGAGCGTGATCTGGCCGAGGCTTATGCGGCCCTGCTGAATGCTCCCCTGCTTCAGGAGGCTGATTTTCCTGATACTCCGCTTTTTGCCGGCACATTGCCGCGGCGTTTCCTGCGTACCTCCCGCATTCTACCGGTTTCTATCGCAACGGACGGCACAGTGACCCTCGCCATGGCTGATCCGCTGGATCAATTTGCATGCGACTCCGTGGCAGCAGCGCTGGGCAGGCCTGTGCGCATCGGCATCGCCGTGCCGATCATGGTGGAGACCGCGCTGCAACGTCTTTACCCTGAAACAGACGCACTTCAGGATACTGGTAACGAGGCGGAACCAAACAGTGACGGATGGGCCGACGACACGGAGAGACTGCGCGATCTGTCCAGCGATGCGCCGGTGATCAGGCTGGTCAACCAGATCATCAGCCGGGCAGTCGAAACCGGTGCCAGCGACATCCATATCGAGCCGTTCGAAGACCGGATCGCAATCCGCTACCGCTATGACGGTGTGCTGCATGAGGCGGAAGGCGTCTCCGCGCGCGGCGGCTCGGCCGCGGCGATCACATCCCGTATCAAGATCATGGCCCGGCTGGACATCGCCGAACGCCGACTGCCGCAGGATGGACGGCTGAAGCTGGCCGTACGCGGGCAGGAGGTCGATTTCCGTGTCTCCACCGTGCCTTCCCTGTATGGCGAAACAGTGGTGATGCGTATTCTGGACCGCAGCGCCGTCGCTTTCGAATTCAATCGTCTGGGTCTGCGCGCGACAGTGCGGGAAAAGCTGGAACGTTGTCTGTCCATGCCGAATGGCATCGTTCTGGTCACCGGCCCCACCGGCAGCGGCAAGACCACGACGCTTTATGCCGGGCTGAACAGTCTCAACAGCCCGACCCGCAAGATCGTCACCATCGAAGACCCGGTGGAATATCAGCTCCGGGGCATCAACCAGATACAGGTAAAGCCCCAGATCGGCCTGAGTTTCGCGGCACTGCTGCGTGCCATCCTGCGGCAAGATCCCGATGTCATCATGGTCGGCGAGGTGCGCGACCTCGAAACCGCACAGATCTCGGCACAGGCGGCGCTGACGGGACATCTGGTGCTGTCCACCCTGCATACCAATTCCGCCGCCGCAACCGTAACCCGGCTGCGCGATATGGGGCTGGAAGATTACCTGCTGACCGCCGTGTTGCGCGGTGTGCTGGCCCAGCGTCTGGTGCGTGTGCTCTGCCCGGCCTGCAAAACATCGACCCCGGCCCCATCGGCGCTGATCGAGCGCTTCCGACTGGACGAGCACGCTCCTGCCGGGCAAACGCCCCATTTATGGCACCCCGTTGGATGCCCGGCCTGCCGCCAGACCGGCTATCGCGGTCGGATGGCCGTTGCGGAGTTTCTGGAACCCGATGCTGCGATTGACCGGTTGATCTATGCCCGCGCCGGGGAGGCCGAGATTGAGGAAGCAGCCCGCGCCGCCGGCATGCGCACCATGTTCGAGGCCGGGCTGGATGCCGTACTGGCCGGAGAAACCTCGCTGGAGGAGATCACACGCTGCCTGCACCATGGTGAGGACGCGTTGTGAGTGAGTCCGCGCATTATTCAGGTAGCCCTACAGGAGGTATAGCCTTCCGGTTCACCGCCCTGTCGACCACGGGAGAGATCACTCAGGGAACCCTGTATGCCGCCAGCGTGCCTGAAGCCGAAACAGCCCTCCATGGGCGAGGCCTTGTACCACTTGAGATTGCCCCGCTGAGGCTGAACACGCTGATGCAGCGCCTGCGCCGTCCGATTACCGGCATGAAGCAGGCGGAGCTGACACGCATCACCCGTGAACTCTCCATCATGCTGGAAACTGGACAGGATCTGGACCGTGCGCTCCGCTTCGTGGGAGAGCACAGCGCACGGCGGGAGTCCGTCCGCCTGATCGAAGCCGTCCGGAACCGGGTGCGGGATGGCAGCCCGC
The DNA here is from genome assembly GCF_000014285.2 of Granulibacter bethesdensis CGDNIH1. Lineage (NCBI taxonomy): Bacteria > Pseudomonadati > Pseudomonadota > Alphaproteobacteria > Acetobacterales > Acetobacteraceae > Granulibacter > Granulibacter bethesdensis. The sequence goes on from NC_008343.2 coordinate 1,981,731, forward strand.
TGGCCGATGCCATGGCTGAGCATCCCCGCGCGTTTCCCCCCCTTTATACCGGTATGGTCCGCGCGGGGGAGGCGGGAGGCAGTCTGGCCGCCACGCTGGACCGGCTGGCAGCCTATCTGGAACGACAGCAGACTATGAATGCCGCGCTGGTCTCTGCCCTGATTTACCCCGCGCTGCTGCTGGTCACCGCAACCGGTGCCGTCCTCCTGCTGCTGACACAGGTGCTGCCGGAATTTGCCCCTCTGTTTGAGCAGAACATGGCGGCGATGCCGGCCTCGACCCGTTTCCTGCTCGGGCTGAGCCGGAATCTGTCCGTCTGGCTGCCGACAGTGCTGATGCTCATGCTTGGGGTGCTGACAGGGGTGTGGTGGCTGCTGCGACGGGACGGGCCGCGTCTGGTCGCGGATCGGTTCGGCCTGCGCCTGCCGCTGATCGGGGCTATCTGGCGGGAATTGCTGGCCGCAAGGCTGACACGCACGCTCGGCAGCCTGCTGGTCAATGGCGTGCCGCTCATCAATGCGCTCGGGATCGCTCGTGAAACCCTCGGTAATCGCGCTGCCGTCGACGCTGTACGACTGGCAGCGCAAAATGCCAGTGAGGGGGGCTCCTTCGCCAATGCTCTCGCTGAACAGAACGTGTTCCCGGCCCGTACCATTGCGCTTTTGCGGCTGGGTGAGGAAAGCGCCCGGCTCGGCCCGCTCTGTCTGCGCGCTGCCGATATTCATGAAGATACGTTCCGCATCCGGATGCAGCGAGCCGTGTCGCTGGTCACACCCTCCATCACCGTTGCCATGGGGGCAATGGTCGCCGGAATTGTCAGCTCCGTGCTGATGGCTATGCTCAGCCTGAACGATCTGGCCGCGCAATGAAAAAGGCGACTTCCAATTCAGGCCGTCGGCAAGCAGGATTTACCCTGCTGGAAATGCTCGTGGTGCTGGCCATTCTGGGGGTCGGGACGGGGATTGCCCTGTTATACGGCACACGGATACCGGAGGGACTGAAAGCCCGGGATGCGGCACGCGCCATCGCCATCGAATTTCGCCTCGCCCGCAGCCAGGCAATCTGGTCAGGTCATACAGTCAGGGTCACCGCCAACCTGGACCATGCCACGCTGCAACGGGACAACGCGATGCCTGTACAGCTGCGCGGCGTCACACTGCATCGCCTCTCGCAAGACAGTGAAGCAGCAAAGCAGGGTGACGATACCCAGGTCACATTGCTGTTTCTGCCTCATGGCGGCGCGAAGGGTGACGGGCTTGTTGTCAGTGCGGGGTCTACCTCTATCAACGTGCGGACCAATCCATTGACCGGCACCGTCAATGTCGTGCCGTAATGTCTCCACAGCTGGACACGGCACTGGCCGGGAGAGCGGTTTCACCCTGCTGGAAACGCTGATCGCTTTCATCATTCTGGCTCTGGCGCTGAGTGAAATTTTTGATGGCAGTCTGATCGGCCTGCGCTCTGCCCGGCGGGCGGAGGAAATGAGGCTGGCTCTGGTTATAGCGCGCAATCATCTGGATGAGACGATCCATGCCGCGCCCGCAACGCTGGCCCGTACCCATATATGGGAGGGTGAGGACCGTAACGCCATGCATTGGCGTGTCGTGGTGAGACCGCTGATGCAGGCGCCGAGATTGCAAATGCCGCTGTGGCTGTCGGAAATCACTGTCTCGGTCTGGTCTTCCTCCGTCAGCAGCACAGATGGCATGCCGCCCCTCGTCACATTGGTGACCCGGCAAATGGCGGGGGTGCGATGATGCGATCAGGCGATCGAAGGCAAGAGAATGCCGGATTTACGCTGCTGGAAGTTCTGGTGGCGCTGGTGGTGCTGGGCTTTCTGATCGTGGGGCTGACCGAAGGCACCCGTTTCGGTTTTCTGGCACAGCAGCATCAGGACGCGATGCAGGCAGGTGGCCCCGCGCTGGAAGGCGCAGATCGCGCCCTGCGCAGCTTGCTGCGTACGATGCGTCCCGGCCTGCCGACCGATGACAGCAATCCCCTTCCCTGGCCGCACGGGGACAATCGAATGTTATTCTTCATCGCCCTGATGCCGGGCAGCGAGGATGATCCATCCAGCCCCGACTCCACTCTTGCCGACATGGTTCTGCTGGTACGGGATAATGCGCTGACCCTGCGATGGACACGCCATATCAACGGCACCCCACGGCATCCGTTACACTGGCAGGAGGCCACGCTGCTGGCGCCGGTTCAGGCACTGGCCATTGCCTATCAGGATGATCAGGGTCACTGGTCCGGCCGCTGGGAAGGGCCTGCCATTCCATCCCTGATCCGCCTCAGCCTGCGCCGCTCCCTGACCCAGAAGGAGCAGGTTCTGATCATCGCGCCGCGTATTGATACGGAACGTCCATGACGATTTCATTTGCTCCAGGAGCATCCCACATCACGCGCCTGCTGGCGCCCATCCGGACGGCTCTGAAGCCGCTATCGGACAAAATCGGCGCTTTTTTCACATGGTGGGGCACGCATCTTGCTGCCTGCCTGCCTGCCAGGGTCCGCGCACGTCTGCTGACACTGGCCGGGCGACACGAAAATTTGCTTCGTCTTTCCATTGTGGAACAGGATGATCCCCTTCTTTCTCCCCGTGTTACCCTATCCCTCATCCGGGGTACACGCGTGCAGAATCTGGGCATTTATCGCACGACACAGGCCGCCGAGCTTGCCGTCCTGCGCAGTATTCTCGACCAGTGGCAACAACGGGCCACTCCGGTTCTGCACAGCGTCGGGATATTGCCCCTGATGCGCACAGTAACCCTGTCGACGACAGCCGAAGAATGGCTCGACCAGGTACTGGCCCATGAAATGGACCGCCTGACACCCTTTACAGCTGACACTGTGCTGTGGACCTACGACATCCTGTCACGCGATCAGGCGCAGCAGAAACTGACCATTCGTTTGCATCTGCTCCCCTCCTCCTGGCTTCCACCGCATCTTTCGTGGCTGAATAGCCTCGGCTTCTTCCCCCGTCAGGTAGAGGCGGAAACAATCCTGTTTCCGATCCGTAATGCCGACATTCGGGAGCGGAACAGGGGACGCTATGCTATTGCGGCACGATGGGCATGGGCAGGATGCGCCGCTCTGCTGATCCTCACAGTGGCAACCCCTTTCATCCATCAATCGATGACACTGGGACGGCTGGATAAGACCATCGCCAGCCTCAAACCAGAAGCACAGGCAGCGTCTGCCCTGCGCCGCACCAATACCGCGGAACAGGCAAAACAGGCGGCTCTGGCCGAAGGAGGCGGCCGCAGCGGAGATGTACTCGGCATGCTGAAAATTCTGACCGATGCCCTGCCGGATGACAGTTTCATCAGCGATTTGACCCTGTCCCGCCGCGCCATCACCATCAGCGGCCAGTCAGGAGCAGCCGCCCAATTGATGGCATCCTTCAGCAACAATCCTTTCATCCGCAACGCGGCCTTTACCGCTCCGGTGATGCGTAGTCCGGATGAGAAAACCGACCTGTTCGCCATCCGGCTGGATATAAGACCGGAGGCAAGACCATGATCAGGGGTTTTCTGGCACAGGCAGGCACAAACGACAGCTTTAAACTTCCTACCGGCCGGGCAGGCCAGTTCTGTGCCTTCGGGCTTGCCCTGTTGGCTGTGGTTGTGACATGGCTGGGCATCATCTCACCGCTGCTGGGCTGGTACGCAGCACGACAGTACAGGATCGAGGATCGCACTACGCTGCTGGCACATATGCAGGGGGCTGTTGCATCCCTGCCTGCCCTACAAAAAACCCGCACGCTCATGCAGCGTGGAAATGCAGCGAATACCGCCTTTCTGCAAAGCCCGAACGATGCGGCCAATGCGGCCCAGATTCAGGAAAGCGTGCGGGCACTGAGCCAGCAAACTGGCGTTTCCCTGCTGAGTGTGGAAACATTGCCCGCAGACACTCTCGGCACCTACCGGAAAATCAGCCTTCGCCTGTCCGTACGAGGAAGCTGGCCCGCCATCATCGCCTTGATTGCCGGCCTTGGCGAGGCTTCCCCTCAGATCATTGCTGATGAAATACAGATGCACGCTTCCATTGCAGGTGCGATCAAGCCTGGCGACATTGGGTACTCACCCCCCATCGACATGACCATGACCGTATCCGCACTGGCTGTTGTCCCCTCCTCCCATCAGGCGCAGCCATGACAATCAGCCGCCTGTTGCTGCCTCTTTTCCTGTGCTGTCTCCTGATCGGGGTCATCTTCAAACTGGCTTTTGCACCAGAGGCATCCCACGTGGGAGCCGAACCGGGCACTGTTGCCCCAAAAACCACCGCTGCCACCCCGCCCCTTCCCGCCTTTACGTCGGAGGAAGCAGTCAAAGTCATTCTTGCACGGCCCCTGTTCGCACCACGGCGACGCCCGCTGCCAAGTTCAGAAACGGGTCATATCAATTTGCCTCGCCTGACCGGCATTATCACCGGCCCAGGTGACCGCAAGGCGATTTTCGCGGGAGAACCTCACTCCATCGCCATCAGCGCAGGCGGGAGCATCGAAGGCTATACAGTGACCAGCATCGAAGCAGGAACAGTCACGCTGAGTGGGCCGGTGGGAACCATGACATTACACCCGCAGCGTGCCGCCGATAACGCGGTCACCACTCCCTCCCAAAGCACCACGACCGCCCCGCAATCCTCCGGGTCGAACCAACCCCTTACGTCACAACCGGATGAACAGCCATCCCCAGCCATCATCGATGAGATGCGACGGCGATTACTCGGAACCCAGCGGACAGGAGAGTGAAAACTGCAGATTTTATACAGCGAGGAACGCCAGGGAATAGGATTTTAAAAAATTTTATTGAAAATCCAAAAGAAAAATTTTACGGTTTCATTCAGAAAATTCACATTTTTTATTTCAATCATTAATAGCTCAAAATATTAATGACGAAATAATTTTATATGGCTGTATCACATGCACAATGATCCTCGTATCCCCACATCAATAACAAAACGTAATCTGCTCAAAGGCATCGCCGGTGGAACAGCAGCTTCTGTGGCCGGGCTGGCCATCGCTGAAGAAGCCGACGCATGGAGCTTTACCAGCTGGCTCAGATCCATTTTTTATCCCACCTATACTGTCAATGCCCAGATCACGACTTTTCTGGATTCCGCCCTGTCTGCAGCATTCCGCACCATCGGCGTGAATGCAGGAACACAAAATTATACCGTTCAAAATCCTGGGGTATTCGATAGCCGTACCGCTCAGCTTAGCGTAACGGGACTGACCGCTGCTTTTCAGACAAAATCGGTCAACTGGTTCGCACAGATTGCAGGCAACCAGATCAAGCGCAGCAATACCGAAATCGCTCCGTTCGGGGATCGCCTGAGCAGCACCGATCTGGGATCCATGCTGGCCTCCCAGCGGTCAATCACAGGCGGCAATTTCAGCCTCAGCTACGGTTTTTACAATGCGGCAATCAGCGACACGATCCTGAACGCATTCGACGGAGGCGTTTCCCCCCCTGCATGCAGCGATCTATCGCATGCATATCAGTTCTACATGTATCTGACGGATCGTTATAATACGTGGATGGGGGATCTGGTAAACGCCACACCCCGGCTTGCTTCACAGCCTTTCGGTGTATTCGTGCTGCCGGGTGCTCATGATGCCGGCATGAATGGGATGCCGCGTCTTGGCGATCTGTTCGCCAATAACCGTCGCCTGGATGCTCTGCTGAATTCTCTGCTGAATAATATTTCTCCGGTTGGTCGCCAATTGCTAAGCCTTGGAGGCACCGGGTTCCTGCGCGCACTGCCCCAAAGCACCCTGTCCCGTGTGATCCGCAATCTGGCCGTGACTCAAAAAGATGATACGGCCACAATGCTGAATCTGGGGATCCGGTATTTCGATTTCCGCCCCGGTTATATTTTTCCGGCAGGTGCGTCAGAACAGGCACTTGGCCTGTTTCACCAACATAACATGATCCCAGGCGGTTCCTATACTACCTTCCTGGCAGATGTTTTGAACTGGTTGAAAGCCAACCCCTCTGAAATCGTAGTCCTGCACATCAATTCACAGGGTCTTTACAACGATGCCATGATCCCTTCACAGGGCACGCTGGATTCCGCACTGTCTTCCGCACTGTCGCAATATGGGGCGGGGATCAAGAGCGGTGATAAAACTGCGTTCGGCTCTTCCTATGCTTCCCTGATCTCAGCCAACAAACGCCTGATCGTATTGTATCAAAGCGGCTCCTACCGAACCGTCACTCGATATGATTCCTACAGCGATGGTGCTTATGGGACCACCTGCCCTGCCTCTATTTTGGGTGCGCTCAACAATATGAATGCTGGCGGACAGTCCAGTGCGGATTACACCGTGCTGCAGCTTCAAGGTACCGCCACCAACACGAAATCAGGCGCAGCCGCAGCTATTCTGGGAGATGGAGATGCCTCCTCACCACTGCTAGCCACCAAGCCCGTGTTTGATGCTGCAACGATCCCCTGGGTCCGGGGCGTAGCGGGCGGTCGTTTCCTGCCGCGCCAGCCGCTCGTGCTGCTGAATGACTTCGCTGACAACGCGATGACATCCACTGCTATTGCCGTTACCCGTCAGCGCAGTTCCTCTGTCGCATGATAGCGTCCTGATGATCCTCAGCTTATAACGTGTGCTTTTTATAGTGGAGGCCGGACCTTGCAAGGCAGTAAAAGTGACTTGCTTACCCGGTTCTCCACTGATAAAGCCGCACGTCATATCCATGACCACCTTGATATCCTATCTTGAGGCAGTGGCGGTTTTCTCTGACGGATTACCATAAACCGGCCCCTGAAACGGCTTGCCGGAATATTCATGACACCCACGGGTAAACACGTTTTCTCACGGGCCTTTTCCTTTTCGGCTGCTGTATCCTTGCAGTCCCTTTGCCTGTGCATGCCTGTCTTCTTGGCAAGTTGCGGAAAAGACGAACCGCCGCAACTGGAACCCTTGCCACCTCTGACCCGCGATGCTGGCATTGCCGCAAGACAGGTTAATACCACCCTGGCACCCAGCCTTCCGCCACACGGGCAGATCAGCTATGGACGGGTTCCGATCCAGTCCGGCACAGCGTCAGGCAGCCATATGGCAGAGGCCGGTGGCAACAACATAACTCTCAATTTCACGGATACCGATATCCGTGATGTCAGCGCCCAGATTTTGGGCGGCCTGCTCAAGGTAAACTATACTATCGACCCATCCGTGCATGGCACGGCGACTTTTCATACATCCCAGCCGCTCAGTGCTACGGCCCTCCTGCCGACGCTTCAGGTTCTGCTGAACCAGAACGGAGCGGCGGTCGTACAGACAGAAGGGCTGTATCGTGTTCTGCCCATCGGTGCCGCTGCGGGCATCACAGCCTCCGCTGGACAAAATGGTGAAGCGATTCTGAATGGCGGGGCCACCATCGTACCGCTACGCTACGCCTCGGCCGAGCAACTGGCCAAAACATTACAGCCTTATGCACAGAATGGCGCGAAAATCGCAGCCGATGCCGGGCGAAATGCCGTGCTGGTTTCCGGCGATCCACAGGCGCGGGAAGTCATGATCGGACTGATCCAGGCTTTTGATGTGGATATGCTGGCCGGACAGTCCTTTGCACTTTTCCCCGCCGATGCCGGAGGGGCCAAGGAATACGCACAGGCTCTTCAGACCGCCGCCTCCAGTCAGCAGGGAGGCGCACTGGCCGGCGTAGTACGGATATTGCCGATGGACCGGATCAATGCCGTTCTGGCCGTCGCCCGCAGTGCAAGACAGATCGAGGATTTGCGACGGATCGATACGATGGTCGGGCAAAGGCGGCGGCAATCAACCCGAAGCTGGCATGTCTATTACCTTCAAAATGGCCGCAGCAACGATGTCGCCTATGTCCTGCAACAAGCCTTCACGCCGGGGCGCGTGACTGCCCAGCCAACACCACGCAACACCACACGTCCCGCGGGCCAGTCACAATCCTCCGCCGCACAGGGAGGGGCCGGTGGAATCAATGGCGGCATGACAGGAGGAACCTCCTCCATGACCCCCGGCGGCAATGGCGGATTACCGCAGGCCGGCAATACGGGAGATGCCTCACAACCACAATCGGGCAGCAGCAACCCCCTGCTCGGCTCCCTGACCGGTGCGGGCGGTGGCTCTGCCGGCAATATGGATGATGCGGGTACCGATCCTAATACACTGCGCATCGTGCCGAATACGCAGAATAATGCCGTTCTGATCTTCGCAACGGAAAGCGAGTATGGCCCGATTGAGACCATGCTCCGTAAAATCGACATTCTGCCACTTCAGGTGCGGATTGACGCTATCATTGCCGAAGTCGCGCTGAACGATACCCTGCGATATGGTACACAATTCTTTTTCCGTGAAGGTGGCCTCAACAGCGCCATGCAAACCGCGGCAGCGACAGCCGCGACGGCCAGTACTGGCGGTCTTCTTGCCGCGGCGATACCGGGATTTTCCAACGGCTTCCTGCTGACCGGCAGCAGCAGCTCCCAGTTGGCCATGACGCTGCTGCAATCCGTCACCAAGGTGCAGGTTCTCTCCTCGCCGGAGCTGATGGTGCTGGATAACGAACCTGCAAGGCTTCAGGTAGGAGCGCTGGTACCTTATCTGACAGCCCAGTCACAGGCGACAATCGGGCAATCAGCCATCATCAACGCGGTCAGCTATCAGCAAACCGGCGTGATCCTGAACGTAACGCCCCGCGTCAATAACAGCGGTCTGGTCACGCTCGATATTTCACAGGAAGTCAGCGATGTTGATACCAGTATCAACACTAACGGCATTTCCTCCCCCGCTTTCCAGCAGCGTAGCGTACAGTCCCGCGTCGTGGTGCAGGATGGACAGACTGTCGGGCTGGCCGGGTTGATCCGCGATAATAACTCCCGCGCCAATGGCGGTGTGCCGTTCCTGAAAGACGTGCCGGTACTCGGTAGTGTGTTCGGGCAGCAGAATAATAATCGTAGCCGCACCGAACTTCTGATTCTGGTCACGCCCCATGTCATTCATGACCAGCGGGATGCGCGTGCCCTGACCGAAGATCTGAGGCAGAATCTGCGTGATGCCGCCCTTGTCCCGCAGGAGCTGAATCATCTGCGCCCTACCGGCTCCGCCGATCCGAACCGCCATGTAAGACACTCGCTGGGGCTGGAACGCTGAAGCGGCCGCGAAAAGATCGGACAGCAACTGGCCTGACCAGATCAGGCCGCGATCGTGGCTTTGCATTGCTGATTGTGCTGTGGGGCATTGTGCCGCTGACGATCATCAGCAGCCGTATTGTTGCCACCGGGCAAAGTGAATTGAGACTCTCTACGGCTCTGGTCGCCGCGGAACAGGCCGATGCGGAAGCAGATGGGGCCGTGCAGGACGCCATTTTTCGTCTTGCAGCCGGTCAATGGCCGATCAAGGCGGCCCTTTATCGTTGGGCACTAGCGGATGCTCAGGCCGTTATCCGGATCGAACCAGAAAAAGATAAAATAAACCCTAACACGGCCTCCGTGCTCGCCCTGCAATATCTGATGGAGGCAACAGGGATAAGGTCGGCCACGGCAGCGATGGTGGCCCGCAATATCGTGCTCTGGCGCACTCCCCCTGCCCTGATGACAACGGAGGAACAGGCGGATCTGGCCCGGCTTGCTACCTCCAGCACAATGGAGGCCGTAGCGGGTCACTATTTCACGTCACTGGATGGCCTGTTGTCATTACCTGGAATGACTCCTGCCCTGCTGGACCGATTGCGCCCCCATCTGTCTCTCTATCAGCCTGATATACCGGATACCGGGGCTTCTGATCCGCTGGTTATGCATGCACTGCTCCGTGCCACGAAGGTGGATGGGATCAGGCTGCCATCAGCCTCCAGTCCCGCCGATATACGCAGCAGTGATCATATCGCCGTGACTGTCGCAGTACTGATTATCCGGAAAGCAGATGGTCGGGAGGCCGCCGCGCGCGTGGCAACAGTGCAGCTGAATCCGGACAAAGGCATCGTCACGATGCTGGACTGGCGCCGGGTGCCCTTATCCCGCGCCGCCGAAAGGGTTGTTAAAGGGCGCTGAAGCACAAGCCGGGGATCTGCCCCTGAATGTCTTGTCATTCGTTGCAGATCATGCCGGGCGCAGGAACATCGCCCGACACATTCTTCTCACCACGAGAGCACAGATCATACGGCATTTCCTCCCGCGCTGAAGGTGACCGATACAGGAATGGATGATTCCAGGGGTCCTGTGGCAATCTGCGATCCTTAAGATAGGGGCCATTCCACGCATCGGCATCCGCGGCCGGCCGATTGACAAGAGCACCCAGGCCGTCGGACGTCGAAGGATAGCTGCCCATATCCAGCCTGTAGAGATCAAGGACTGAGCCAATGCGTTGCACGGCCTGCCTTGCCACAGACTGGCGTGCGCCTCCCAGTTGGCGCAACACGGCCGGAGCAGCCAATCCCACCAGAATTCCCAGAATGGCGATGACAACCAGCATCTCGATCAGGGTAAAACCCGCATCCGCAGAAGAACGGGCCTGAAATTGACCACTCTGGCTCCAAGGAAACAGGCGAAACCGCATTCCAGCTATTACGAATGTAAACTGATTGCGTTTAGCTGTCATATGATGTTTCCTCCCTCATCTTCACAGGATACTCCACCAAAGATCAACCTGACGTGAGCATACCCTATATTGCCTGTATGGCATCGACTGCATCTTACTACCACCTTCCGCCCCGTGTACTGCCATCAATTCAGGCGGTGGAAAAAGGGGCGGTCGGAGTTGTGCATCGCAATGCGAACGGGACAGAAGATCTCGGTCTGATGCAGATCAATACCAGTTGGATAGAGCCGATTGCCCATTTTACCGGTCTTTCCGTTCAGGCCACACGGGTCAGGCTGCTGATGGATCCCTGTTTCAATATCGCAGCGGCAGGAGCCATCCTCCGAGATCATCTGAATGCATCAGGCGGAAATATGATGATGGCGATCGGCAATTATCACTCCCGCACACCGATCCATCATTTTTCATATCGCCGTAAGGTACAGAACGCGGCATCCCGGTTATTCATAGGCCCATGACACCGTTTTTTTCTAACGCTTTCAGACGCCCTCTCCGTTCTGTGTTTAGGCTCTGTTTCCTTCTGTTCTCCATACTGGCTCAGGCAGGCTTGATGGGAGTCGTCCTCCCTCCTGCCCATGCTATGGCAGCGGATAAAAATACCGCCGAGCATGGTGTAATCAATGCAGGCTATTTTATCGATCCGCCTTTCGTGCTGCCGCATCAGAAGAATGATCATCCGGCCGGGCTGGCCATTGATCTATGGGACAAGACGTCACAGATGCAGGGCTGGATCACCCATTATCACCGCTATGAAACGATAGCCGATCTTCTCTCCGCTCTTGAGCGCGGGGAGATCGATGTCGGTACGGTCGGCCTGACAATCAGCAGCCAGCGTATGGAGAAAGTGATCTTCAGCCAGCCCTGGTTTCAGACCGGGCTGCGGATGATGATCGTCAAACACAATAGTACCGGCCTTTCCAGACTTCTGAGCGAACTGGCTGCTTCCGGCCATCTGCGTAACTATTTGTTGATTTTTCTGGCGATCCTGGTGGCGACACTGATCACAGCCATCATGCACCGGCATGTGTTGAAGGATTCATCACCCCACTGGAGTTCCTCTCTGTCGGGCGCCTTCTATGATATGATGGCGATGCTGACCGGCAATCAAACGTCCGGCACCGTGCCAGAGCGAGCCGGTGCACGGATCATTGCCGCCATCTGGCTGCTCTGTGGCGTTGGCATTGTGGCCTATGTCACATCCAGCATTACCAGCGTGATGACGGCTTCAGAAATCAATCAGCGCGTGGACAATATCACTGAACTAGGCCATCGCCCGGTCAGTGCGATGAAAGGCAGCATCGCCATGACTTTTGCCTTGGATACCGGCCTGAACGTTCACGGATATACGCTCCTGTCCGATGCTGTAGATGAACTGATCCAGGGCAAAACATCCGCCATTCTGGGAGATGCATCACAGCTCGATTATTATATCCAACAGAACCCCACCCAATCACTGATCGTAACAGGCGCTACACTACGTCCGGAAAATCTCGGCTTCGTCATGCGGCCCGGTTTCCCTATGCGTTATCAGATCGACAGGACCATTCTCAAGTTGCAGGAAGAAAAAATCCTGTCCCAGATGGAGTCTGCCTATTTTTCACATCGATAAAAACGACTAACGCAGCCGAGCACCTTTATATTGCCGAACATACGCTGGTTGGGCAGTCAAGGAGGGCAAGCGTTTATCAATCCTGTCGGAGAACATTATGAAAATCATCATTTCCAATAACGGAGTGCGCACGATGTAGGTACGCTCGGAAATGACTCCGTGCGTCATGGAGGGAAACTCCCATGTCTCGCACCTATCATCACAGCCTGAAGTATGGTCGTAATCATCGATGGGCCAATCGCCTGGATCGCTGTGGGTATGGAGGATCACGTGATGCCTCTGAATCTCCCAACTGGTACAGCCATCTGCATGATATCTGCCCGGCTCGTCGTAAAGACAAGGCCATTGGCCGTCTCATTACCAGAGGTTCCATTGATCCTGTTGAGGCTGTTTTTTCTTACACCGGAACCAGAAGGCCACATAAATATTATTGGTAAGCACTGATACGTCAGCGATTTCTGCCGCGTATTTTGCTTGAACGCATGTACAGCCGGTCCCCTTTAGGAATTGGGGATCGGTTTTGTGTATTATATTAGTATGTTGATTTGAGATGGTTGCGGGGGCAGGATAATTTTGCACCCACGCTAACACCTATCTATATGAATCATCTGCCTATTCCTGTTGCGCTACGGGCCAGCACCCCCATCGATACCCCCAGCTAGGTCTGAAGGCGCCGAGGCGGTAAAAATCTGCGACAAATGGTCCAAGCAGCGGCGGCTCGACTATGAGGCATCAAGTCGCATTGAAACCGAATGCATCGCTGTTTTCATTGGGTACAATTTTGAAGAGTACGTCACTGCCAGCGAGCTTTAACGAACCGGGCTATCTCGGCCGCCAAGTCGTCGTCCTCCGGGGTATTCCCTTGAAATCCTCCGTGCGGCATCCCTTCAAAGACATGCAGTTCGGCATCCACATCCGCTTGGCGCAGTGCACGGTGCATCCGTACAGCGTTGGACAGGAAGAGGTCTCGCGTGCCGGATTGAAGGAAGGCCGGTGGCAGGCCTTTTAAATCTCCGAACAATGGCGAGAGATAAGGATGCGACAGGTCTGCCCCACCGGCATACAGCGCGTTGTTCCGCATCAATGATCCGGGCAGCACGACATCCACCATCTGATTAACCTGGAAACTGTCGCCGGACTCGGTCAGATCGACCTCTGGAGACAGGAGAACCATGCCGGCGGGCATGGGCAGTCCTTCGTCCTTCGCGCGCAGGAGCATCGCGACAGCAAGGTTGCCGCCCGCCGATCGCCCGCCCACGACGATACGCGACGGTGCATGCCGTTCCAGCACGTAGCGATACGCCCCCATCGCGTCATCCAATGCCGCCGGATAGGGATACTCGGGCGGCATCCTGTAATCGACGCCGTAGCTGAGCGCCCCAAGCCGATCCGCCTGCATCCGCGCCTGCACGCGACACGCCTCGCCGCCACCAAACACGAACGCTCCGCCATGGAAATCCACATAGGCGCCATCCGGCACCGATATGGTCTCGGGCGTCGCGACATGGATCGTGGTCTCACTGATGCAAAGCGTCTCGGCGCTGGCACGCAACGTACCGGCCAGCCCTTTCACTGCCGCCGCGTAATGCCCGTCCGCTGCCCCCTTGATCTTCATCCAACCCGCATGATCGTCCGGCGGTGGCATCGAGTAGAGCGCGTTGATCGGGACGCCATCGTCATTCACCAGTCGTTCGAGACTGGCGCGAGCTTCCTGGCTTATCGATGAGGGAAACGGTATCAAACGGCCCTGGACCATAATGCCGCTCTTCTGGTTGGTCATGTCGTTGCGCTCCTCATGACGCGCGCCGGATCGCAGCTGCGCCGCAACCAATGCTGACGGGGCCCAAGCATTGCGTCAAAGCGCCCCCTCCCCTGTTCCCGTAGACGGACCTTGGGCGGGTTGGTCTTGCACCGCTGGGTGGCCCCTTCGTTTAAGGTGATAGCTGCTCAGGCCCGGCCGCTCAGGCATCTTCCTCATAATCGGTCGAACGCGTTACGCTTTCCCAGCGATCCATCTCGTCGATCACCACGTCGAGCTTCTCTCGGGCACGTCGCAGCGCGTCGCTCCCAAGCAGCAGATGAAGCGGCGGATTGGGCGTGTCGACCAGTTCGAGGATCGCCGCAGCTGCCTTGTCCGGATCGCCGATCTGGCGCCCGGCCATCGCGTCGAGCCGTGCGATTCCGCTCCCGACGCTTTCGGCATACTGCTCGCTGCCCTGACTGCGGCGGATCGAATGACCACTGAGAAAGTCGGTACGAAAGGCACCGGGTGCGATGGCCGTGGCCTTGAGACCGAAAGGCGCGACTTCCTGGGCTAGGCTCTGTGTCAGGCCTTCGAGCGCGGATTTGGTCGCCGAATAGAGGCCGGACGATCCCGCTGGCGCACGGCCTGCGATCGAGGTGATGTTCAGGATGTGACCGCTGCCCTGCCGCCGCAAGACGGGAAGCGCGGCGCGGATGATGGCAAAGGGTGCAAAGACGTTGACCGCGAACAGCCGTTGAAACTCGGCGTCCGTCGCTTCCTCGATCGCCCCGAGCAGGCCATAGCCGGCGTTGTTGACCAGCACGTCGATGTGGCCAACCATGTCGAAGGCCGCACTTACAGCCGGCGCGATCGCCGCCGCATCGGTGAGATCGACGGTCAGGACATGCAGCGTACCATGACCCACTTCCAAATCCGGCGCAGCCTCGCGCACCGTGCCGACGACGGTGTCGCCTCGAGCGAGCGCTGCCTGCGCGAGCGCCTTGCCGAGGCCGCGGGAAATACCCGTGATGAACCATGTCTTCATAGCTGTTCTCCTTCACCGCCAGATGTAGCGCTTCACTCCAAGCGGATAATCGACCATTTGCTACCCAGGCTTGTAAGGTCAGCTTCACAATGCTGAGATGCCCCCTATGATCCATCCCAGCGAGTTCGGTGCCTTGCGCGCCTTTGCAGCCGTCGCCGAGCAACGGAGTTTCAGCCGGGCGGCCGAGCAGTTGGGGGTATCGTCCTCGGCGCTGAGCCAGTTGATCCGCGGCCTGGAGGAGCGGCTAGGCATCCGCCTGCTCCATCGCACCACCCGCAGCGTGTCGTTGACCGAGGCTGGCGCCGCGCTGCTCGGTGATATCGCACCCGCGATCGACAGCCTGACGGGCGCCCTGGAGCAGGCGCGTACTGCCGCGAAGCTGCCGGCCGGTACAGTCCGCCTGCACTGCTTCCATGCTGCCGCAGACAGGTTCGTAGTGCCGATCCTTCCGAGGCTGGCGCGCGCGTTCCCCGACATCACGCTCGATCTCACGATTGATGACACGGTCGTCGACATCGTCGGCAGCGGCTATGATGCCGCAATCCGTATCGGCGAGGTGATCGAACGCGACATGGTCGCACTTCGGCTAGGCGAGGATATTCGCCAGCTGGCTGTCGCCGCGCCCGCATACCTGGCCGAGCACGGCGTTCCGCAAACGCCAAAGGACCTGCTCCAGCATCGTTGCATCCGCTGGCGCTGGCCGGGGCAGCCCGGCCCCTATGCATGGGAGTTTTTCGAGAAGGGCCACTGGTTCTCGGTGGCGGTCGAAGGGCCGTTGATCACCAGCAGCCGCGCCGTGATGGTGGACGCCGCGCTTGCTGGCATCGGGATCGCCTTCCTCAAGGAGGAGTCTGTCGTCGACGCTTTTGCGCAAGGTGCCCTCGTTCCGCTGCTGGCGGAGTGGTCGGTTCCCTTTCCCGGCTATTATTTGTGTTACCCCCAGCAACGGCAGATGGCACCGGCCCTGCGCGCGGTAATCGATATGATCAGATCGGGTGAGGATGCGGCTTTCTAGCTAGCCGCATCGCAGTGTGCGTCGAAATCGCGCGCCAGTTCGGCCAGGCTGACGGAATCGAGGCGCGCCACCAGGAGCGCCTCGGCGTCACGGAGCACACCCTCCAGCGCAGTATTAACGGCTTTCTCGACAGCGCAGTCGGCATTGGCGTTCTCATGGCCGATAGCGAACAGGCGGGGTCCGCCAACCGCGCGGTGTACGTCCAGCAACGAAACATTCTTCAAGGGCTGCGCGATCACCCAGCCGCCGCCATGGCCCTTTTCCGACCGCACATACCCTGCATCCCGAAGACCAGCCATCGTGCGCCGTACCACGACCGGGTTGGTACCCAGCATGCGGGCGAGCGCCTCGGAGGTCATTGGTCCCTCATGACGCGCCATGTGGAGCAGCACATGGAGCATTCGCGAAAGGCGGCTGTCGTTACGCACGATGTGATCCTTCACGGCGCCATCGAGATTGGCAAGGGCTCCATATCACGATACTTATCAAGTTACATGATTCGTGGAGCGTCGATTATGCCTGCCTATGAAAACCCAGATCATTGGGACACAGCCGCCCAGCATTATGAGAAAACGGCGCATCCATTCACGTCCCTTTATGCCGAGGCGGCACTCGCAAAGGTCGCTCTGACATCAGAAAGCCACGTGCTGGACGTGGCGGCCGGGACTGGCGCGCTGACGTTGGCAGCGGCACGTACCGGCGCACGCGTGCTTGCAACCGACTTCTCCCCCGGCATGGTGGCACGCATCGCTGCTGCGAACCTGCCCAATGTCGAAGCATGCGTCATGGATGGACAGGCCCTGACTCTGGAAGACGGCCTCTTTGATGCGGTCTTCTCGATCTTCGGCGTCATCATGTTTCCTGACTGGCGCAAGGGTCTATCGGAAATGGCACGAGTAACGCGGCGGGGTGGCCACGGCGTGGTCACGACTTGGCAGGATGGCGGGGCGGCAACCTTTCTCCTGCTCGGCCAGATCCGTCGCAAGCTGTTTCCCGGGCGCGACGGCATGACCATGCCGAATGCGGTCAAGGCGTTGAGCGACCCGAGCGATTTTGCCCGCGAACTCATCGCCGCGGGATATCAGGATCCCCAGATCCAACATGTCACCCGCGACTATGCGCTCGATGTCAGCGCACTTGCCGAGCCCGATACCTTGTTCGGTATGTCCCCCGACTGGATCAGCTTGAGTGATACCGAGAGGGCCGCCGTCGTTGCTGAGGTGCGAGACATGGCTGGTGATCGAATGATCCTGCCCATCCCTTCAACCGCTCTCATCGGTGTAGCCAGGCGCTGACCATCACTATGCTACGAGATAGTGATCGCAATCGAAGAACAGCAGATCCGCTTGGATGGAGCACAAAACTCTACCCATCAGTGCGGTTATAAAAATTCCCAAATTTGAAAGGCGTACCCAAGGGGGGCATAGGGAGCGCCGCGGTCCGAAAGTCTTTCCAACCAAAGACTTGGAACCGCCTGTTGGCATCAACCAAACTGAGGTCGTTTTTGTGTTCAGGATACTGCTTCGCTCCATGGCTCTTCCCGCTTGCGTGCTCGCGCTTTCTGCGTGCGGAAGCAAGGGAGAGGGAAATTCAAGCGCGGTGACAGCGGCTGCCGACCAGAACGAGATGCAGAAATACAATGCCTATGTCGAAGCGGCCAATACGGCGCGCACGCCCTTTGCCGACATAGTGGCCACCTATCAGCGCTCCATCAAACCGGTTTTCGACAGCGGCAAGGACCTGACAAAACTTTTCTTTCCGTCCGATCCGGGCATCGACCGAATCAAAGTGCAGTTGGACAAGGCATTGGCCATGAAGCCCGCCATGCCGGAACTCGACGGGGCGGCGCGAACCTATAGCCAAGCGCTTGCCAAGATTGCGCCGCTCTATCGCGACATGGCGAACTATATTGAGGCCAAGACCTATGTGAGCGACAACGGCGCCCATGGCCGGGAACTCCAGCCAGCGCTGCTTACCGCCTTGGACAATGTTGCATCGGCCCAGGCTACCTATGCAAAAGCCATCGACGCCGCGGACCGCGCGCGCATCAAGGCCGCGTTCGAGGCAACGAAGAAGGATACCCTGGACTATTATCGCAAGGGCACCGTCTATTATCTCAAGGAAAGCATGGATCATGCCTCCGGCGTACTCAATGGCAAGGGATTGGGCGACCAGAAGGCAGCATTCAAAGCGTCCCTGGACCAGTTTAATACCATGGCCGTCCAGTTCGACAACAAGGTCCGCGAGAAGGACAAGACGGCATGCGCGAGCTTTATGCTGCACGCCAATGCCTATCTCGCAGCGGGACGCGATATCATCCAGCGTACCGAGGACGGCACCTATGCCAAGGATCGCAGGAATGGCGCCTCGTTCCAAATGATGAAGCCGAGGGCGGTAGAAGACGCCGAAACGCTGCTCCAGACCTACAATAGCGTCATCAACGGCCTCAATGTCAACCAGTGCTGACATCGGACAGGGTTTTGTGAATTAACTGGCATCCCATTCCTCGATTTCGTAGGAATGGGATGCTGAGGCGAACGGCATCAAAAACAGTAGGAATTTTGTAAAATGACCCACTTGCGGTCATTGGCAGGTCGTTTTCCGCTTCCCAACTTCAGTTATTTATTCATGTCCGCGGAAGGTGATGTGGCAAACACCTTCCTACCCGATGGCTCGGCAGCGTTCTTATAAGGATGGCATATAAAAAAATACGGATCGAGGCGACCTAAACCGCGTCGACTGTATTTAATAACCCCGCGCGTGTGAGCAGATCGATCGCATCGTCGATGCGACGTGCTGCGGTCGCATTGAGTTGAGCGCGATCGTCGCCAATCAGTGCGCGCATCTGGTGGGGCACGAAAACCATGTCGATGAACCGGTCCGCAACATCCGATGCTTGCGCGATCCGGTCGGGCACCGCGTTGGTTCCAGCAATCGCCTGAGCAACGCACGTCACGCCGCCATCGCGACCGATCCGGTCCACCAGCCGGGCAAGATCGGGCATCCGGTGCGCGGTGGTGACAACAACACGCATCAGCGCGACCGCCTCGGGCGTCAACGCATGCTCCAGCAGGCTATGCCCCACCGCGCGCAGCCGGTCTTGGACGGACAGATGCCACGGCACCGCGCCTGACGGCACCAGCGTGTGATCCACCATCCGCCGCACCACGGCCGCGAACAGCGCCTCCTTATTAGCATAACGGGCGTAGAGACTCGCCTTCCCCGCCCCCGCCTGAGCCACGACTTGATCACAGCTCGTCGCGTCATATCCCATCCGCAGAAACAGGTCCGTGGCGGCATCGAGGATCCGGCGATCGACGTCGCCGGCCTGGTCGGCGGACGGTCGACCACCGCGTCGTCGTTTGGCTGAACCGGGCTTCGGGTCGGTAAGCGTTTGCATCACGCAACCATATAGGCCATGCGTCCGTTAGATAAAACTGAACGGTATAGTTCAGTTTCTTGCGAAGGGTTTGATGATGGCGGGGATGACGCATCAGGACGTGAACGGCCGCGATGACGGCGGGTTCGCGCAGCGGACGATCGCGCTTGCGGGTGCGACGGGCGATCTCGGTGGACGTGTGCTGTCTGCTCTGGTTCGGCGTGGCGTGGAAGTGCGGGCGCTGGTCCGCAGCGGGACGCCAACTGCGGCGCAAGATGCCGTGCGTGCGCGGGGCGGAACGCCGGTTCCGGTCAATTTTGCCGATCACGCTGCGCTGTCGGATGCGCTGGCGGGTGCAGGATGCATCGTCTCAGTCCTGAACGGACTGGAACCGGTCATTCTCGATCTTCAAGGCCGTCTTCTCGATGCGGCGGTCGCGGCAGGCGTACCCCGTTTCATCTCGTCGGACTTCTCGCTCGATTTCACGAAGACCCGCCCCGGCGACAATCGCAACATGGACCTCCGACGCCGCTTCATGGCGCGTGTCGATGCAGCGCCGATCCGCGCAACCTCGATCCTCAACGGCGCCTTCGCCGACCTGCTGACCGGTGAGGCGCCGATTGTGCTGCCGCGCTTTCGGCGCATCCTCTACTGGGGGGACGCCGACCAGCCGCTCGACTTCACGACGAAGGACGATGTCGCGGACTATGCCGCCGACGTGGCACTCGATACCGAAGCGCCCCGTTTCCTGCGTATCGCCGGCGACGTCGTATCCCCACGCGACCTGTCGATACTGATGACGCGGCTTGATGGTCGCCGCTGGAAACCGTTCCGCGCGGGTGGGCTTGGGCGTCTCTCCAAGCTGATCCGCGTTGCGCGCGCACTGTCGCCACGCACCGATGCGCCGTTCCCAGCTTGGCAGGGCATGCAATATGTTCGGGACATGTCGAGCGGGCGGGGCAAGCTCTCACCCCTCGACAATGATCGTTACGGCAAGACCGACTGGACGCGCGTCGAAGCCATCCTTGCCCCGACACTCTGATCGCTCATTCCGGAGTCTTATCATGAGCAACGCCGTCCAGCCGTTTTCTATTCGCATTCCCCAAGCCGACCTCGACGATCTGGTCGATCGCCTCGCCCGCACCCGCTGGCCCGATGCCGACACGGTGCAGGACGGGTCGCAGGGTCCGCAATCGAACCGCATCCGCGCGCTCGCGCAGCGATGGCAGGACGGTTACGACTGGCGTGCCACGGAAAAGCTGCTCAATGGCTGGGGCAGCAGCCGCACGGTGATCGATGGGCTCGGCATCCACTTCCTGCATGTTCGGTCCCCTGTATCGGATGCCACACCGCTGCTCCTGACGCACGGATGGCCGGGATCGGTGCTCGAGTTCCGCGACGTGATTGGCCCGCTCAGCGACCCGTACGCGCATGGCGGCGACGCGTCAGACGCCTTCCACCTCGTTATTCCAGCGCTGCCCGGCTTCGGCTTCTCCGATAAACCAACCGAGCCGGGTTGGGGCGTCGGCCGCACCGCTTCAGCGTGGGGCGTGCTGATGCAGCGGCTCGGCTATGGCGATCGCTGGATGGCGCAAGGCGGAGACTGGGGTGCTGCAGTCACCACGGCGCTGGCGCATATGCGTATGCCCGGTCTCGCCGGCATCCACCTCAACATGGTGATGACCCAGCCGACACCCGAGGAACGGGCGAATGCGACGCCGGCGGAGCAGCAGATGCTGGATGATGCGGCGCGCTACGACCGCGACTATTCGGGGTATATGAAGCTGCAATGCACACGACCGCAGTCGCTTGCCTTCGCGCTTGCAGACTCGCCCGTTGGACTGGCGAGCTGGATTTATGCGCTCTTTCAGGACGTATCTGACTGCGATGGGCAACCCGAACGGGTCATTCTGCTCGACCATCTGATCGACGACATCATGCTGTATTGGTTGCCGAACGCGGGGCCCAGTTCGGCTCGCTTCTATTGGGAAGCCGCGCGAGAAATGAGGCAAGGGATGCCGAGTTCACCCGTGCCGCTGCCAGCCGGTATCAGCATGTTCCCCGGTGAGCAGGTGCGGCTGTCCCGCCGATGGGCTGAGGCGCGCTTTGCCGATCTACGCTATTTTGGAGAGGCCGCGAGCGGTGGGCATTTTGCGGCAATGGAGAACGCCGAAACGTTCGTAGAGCACGTCCGCGCGACGTTCCGAGCCATATAGTACCCGACGGGTTGGAAGCCGTTTGGCAGTTCGCGACTGGGAGGACCCACATCCGGTCATTCGCGCCGTTTTCGTCGCTTCTGAACCTCAGACGTCGTCTAATAGCGGGGTTTGCAAGCACCTTTGTGTACGGACGTTGTTTGCTAGGTCACGGTCGTCTTCACGGTCGACATGAGCCGCCGTATCATGGGGCTTCCCAGGTGGTCCTTCCGATGTTCGTTCCGCACGCATCGAACCGGGGTTCGCGGTGCAACGTCCGAAGCGGAATGGACCAGCCTTCGTCCCAGCAGGGACGCCTCGCCACGCCATTGGCGCTGCCGAGGCCTTGGATCAGGCGGTAGCGGCGCTCCTAGTGAATAGTTCGCTGGAGCGCAGCATGGCGTGCATGATGACCGCGAGCTTGCGGCAACAGCGACGGCGGCATGCTTGAAGCCGACCTTCTCGCGAAGCTTCCCATTTGGGGACTGACAGCGAGACGGCCGAGGCATCGCGTTTCGAGAGAGCGCACCGGCGTCAGTATCTCAGTATAGGGTGTCGGCAATCCGCTGCGGTAATGCTCGGTCATAAGCGTCCCCGTCGATCGCCGCTTGCGATAGCGTTCGCAGGATGGCCCCAGCACTGGGCAGACTGTCACGCGCGACCATACTCTCCTGCTTCCACAATCCGGCGCGGATCACGGCGCGGCTGCACTGAAAGAAGACGCTGGTCACTGTGATGCGAAGTATCGACTTGGGCGCTTGCCCTGCCACCGCGAAAGCGGCGAGCTGATCCGGGCTTGCCAGTATTTCGGCGGTCCCGTTCACCCGCAGCGTCTCGCCGATGCCCGGCACCATGAACAGCAATGCCACACGCGGATCGCCGATGATGTTCCGCAGGCTGTCGATGCGGTTGTTTCCGCGCCGGTCGGGCAGGATCAGGGTCTTGGCGTCTTCAATGTGGACGAAACCTGCCGGGTCGCCGCGTGGGGTAGCGTCCAGTCCGCCCGACCCCGCCGTCGCCAGAACGGCAAAGGGCGCAGCCTCGATGAAGGGGCGATAGATCGGATGGATATGATCCACCTCCTTGATGACCGAGGGCGGTGCGACGGCGCCATACAGCGCCGCTAGTTCTTCCACCGTACTGATATGCCCGTCGTGCTGTACGCCCGTCATCGCCTGCCTCACCTGTCTACTGCAGGTTTGTAGCAGATGGGCGGCGGGGGCAATCATCGGGATTTTGTGATTGGAAAGGCGCAGCGGGACAGTAAAGGTAGGATCGGTCTCCGATGCGTTCACATTGAGCCGTTTTCCGGAAACCTGTTCCCGATTGTATTTGCCCAAAACGGTCCTTCGGGCACGGAGAAGCCGGACTGCTGCAAGTTGGTGAAGCTGCCGGTTTGGGGATATCCTGCCGATCTATCCAGCGGCCGGATTGGGTTCAAAGGCGCCTGGGAGGGGACATGTTATTTGAGATCGCTACGCTCTCTGGTTCGGTCTTCGCAGCGCGAGATAGCAAACAGGGCGCGCGGGCCTGGCTGGCTGACGCACTAACCGGATCGACCTTGGGCATGTAGACGACCGAACATGGGGGGATCGGCGATCTCATCGTGTTGCGTTCGTTCTCCGATGCGCAGGAACTTGGCCTGGAAAGGAAGCGAGCGCTACGCAGCGATGATCCATTCGGCAGTGCGTCCACTGGAGCGCGTCTGACGATCCCGTGGCAAGACACTATGGCGGTATCTTCGAATTCCGGACCTACCATCTCGTACCCGGCGGCCTTTCACCGACGCTCGCCGGCTGGGAAGAGGCCGTCGGGCCCGCCCGCCGCTACACCGAACACCTCGTCACTGCCCTATACGCCTTGGACGGAGACCTGCGGATCACGCATTTGTGGGGCTTCTCCAGCTTAGGGGAGCGCAACGAGTTGCGGCGTGAGCATTATCAAGCCGGCCTTTGGCCACCCAGGGGTGGTCCTGAAAATATCAGCCGCGCAACTTCGACAATCGCCTTAGCGGAGCCTGATTTCCCCTTACAATGAACCCAAATCTGGTGCGCGAGGGTGGCCGGCCAATCATCTGCCGCAACATGCGGTGGCCATGGCTTCGGCATAGGCCATCCGGGCTCACCGACCGCCCCCCTGGCCCAGCTGGTACGCCGACTGGCTGCGGAGGCAGGGCGTTCGCGCCGTGACAGACCTATAAGGCGACCTTCAAAACCTCTCGTGGGTTTGCAATTCGGCTGCTGGCTCATGCGTTAACGGGCCAGCAATGCCACGCACCATGCGTTCATGGCATTGCTGACTGGCTCGGTGGTGACCCCACCAGCCAGCGAGCAACGGTAGTGGATCACGCCGCGGTGATCACTGAATAGTCCATCGCGGCAAGATCGGTGAGGAGATCGGGCCCGGTCGGCACCCACCCGATCCTTGCGCGCGTCCAGGCATTCGACGCCGTCATGTCGAGGCTCACAAAGGGGCTCATCCAACCGAAATAATGTTCGACCTCGTCCGCCGCGACGGAGCGCACTGGTAGCCCGCTGCCCTTGCCGATCGCCTCGGCAATGGCGCGCGCGGTGACGCCCTCCTCCGCCGAGGCATGGTAACGTGCGCCCGGTTCGCCCTTTTCGAGGGCTAGCACGTAGAGCTTCGCCACGTCGCTGACGTGCGCGGCGGACCAGCGCGCTTGCCCCTCGCCGACATAAGCCACCGCCCCCGCCCGACGTGCTTCGGCGGTCAGCGGCGTGATCAGCCCGGCCCTGGTAGTGTCGTGCACTTGGGGCAATCGGATCGTACGCACATCAATGCGTCGCGCCATGAGTGCCGCGCCTGCGAGTTCCGTCGCGATGCGCGGATTGGCGTGGTGCGGGTTCAGCACGTCTTCTGTCGCTGGCCCGCCATTCAGCGGGGTGCCGATGCCGACCCCCGAAGTGATCAGGATCGGCTTTCTCGTTCCCTCCAGCGCCTCTCCCATGGCCGCGATGTTGCGCTCGTCCTTCTTGGTGTTCTCGACGAAGTTCGCGAAATCATGGTCGAACGCGCAGTGGATCACCGCATCGGCCTCCAAGACGGCTCGTGCAAGCGTCTCGGGCATTTCCAGATTACCGCGATGGACATCGACACCGGCTGCTTCAAGCTGACGTGCGCCTGCGTCGGATCGCGTGAGACCGAGCACCTGATGGCCACGGTCGAGCAGTTCGGGAATGATATGCGAACCGATGAAGCCGGTCGCGCCGGTCAGGAACACCCGCATGAGCTATCTCCTTGTTGTCTGAGCGGTGTATCGCCGTTCGCTGAACCCTGTTAAAGTAGTGAGCTTATCGTGGTATAAGCTGCAACAGGATCGATGATGGCCAGCGAAGCGCCTAACCAGCTCGGCATCTATTTGCGTGATCGCCGCACCCGCCTCGATCCGGCGGCATTCGGGTTTGGCGGCGGTCGGCGACGCACTCCTGGGTTGCGTCGTGAGGAAGTGGCGAGCCGGGCCAATATCAGTCCGACATGGTATACCTGGCTGGAGCAGGGGCGCGGCGGTGCGCCATCCGCAGACGTTCTCAACCGGATCGCCAAGGGCCTGATGTTGACCGAGCCGGAACGTGAGCATCTGTACATGCTAGGCCTGGGTCGCCTTCCCGAGGCGCGCTATCAGCCGGTCGATGGCATCACCCCCCGGCTGCAACGCGTGCTTGACGGGATGGTGCTGAGCCCGGCGATCATCAAGACGGCGATGTGGGATGTGGTTGGCTGGAACCACGCAGCGACGGTACTCCTGACCGACTATTCCAAGCTGCCGCGCGAAGATCGTAACATCCTTCGCCTGATGTTCGGCAGCAAGCATGTCCGCAGCCGGAACAAAGATTGGGAAAGCATCGCGCGCTTCGTCGTCGGCGCCTTTCGCGCGGACGTAGCGCGGGTAAATGCAAGCACCAGCGCCGAGGTCACGAGGCTGGTAGCAGACCTCAGCGCGGTCAGCCCCGAGTTCGTTGCATTGTGGCAGGACAACGACGTGATCGCTCATGGCGAAGGGGTGAAGCGAATCCGTCACCCCAATGCAGGACTGCTCGCGATGGATTACTCGTCATTCGCTGTGGAAGGCCGGCCGGAGCTGGGAATGATCATCTACAATCCCGCCACGCCGAAAGATGCTGAAAAGCTGCGCATGCTACTGGACGCACATGACGATTGATCCGGAGAGCACAACCCGGAGGCGGCAACGACCCACAATGCGACGTTTAAACGTCCTTGCACGCTCCCCAACATCAGACATCCGTTCATGTCCGGCCGACCTTTCGACGAGCAACTGGGGAATGATGGATTCTGGGACAAACCCGCCGTTCCGCGCTGGGGGAGCGATACGTCTGGTTTGATCCAAGTCGGCCATTCAGCATGGCCCTGGCACTTTTAAAGAATTACCAGTCGCTCATCTCGGCATGCGGTTTCCCCACCGGAATCGGGTCCCGGCAAAGCGGTTGTGTCCCACGGGGTGGTGTAGCTTTGGCGGCGTAGCCGCATTGATCTCCGGTCAGGCCGGGGTGTTCAGGCTGCCATGTCGGGCAGCGAGACGGTGGGATCATCGCTCAATTGCGCGACGCTTTCCAGCGTCATGTAGCGCCCGCGCTGGACTGCCCATTCGTCGTTCTGCTCGAGCAGCAGGGCACCGACGAGACGGGTGATGGCATCCTCGTTGGGGAAGATGCCGACCACGCCGGTGCGCCGCTTGATCTCGCCGTTCAGGCGTTCGAGCGGGTTCGTGCTGTGCAGCTTGGTGCGATGCTGCGGCGGGAACGACATGTAGGCCAGCACATCCTCCTCGGCGGTATCCATCATCCGGGCGAGCTTGGGGACGCTGGGGCGCAATTGGTCGGCGACCTTACGCCACTGGTTCCTGGCGGCCTCCGGTGTTTCCTGCGCATATGCCGTGGCGATGAAGGCGGAGACGACACGGCGCCCGCTCTTGCCGGCGTGCGCCATGGCGTTGCGGGCGAAGTGGACCCGGCAACGCTGCCAGGTCGCGCTGAACACGCGCGAGACGGCGGCCTTGATGCCTTCGTGCGCGTCCGAGATCACGAGCTTCACGCCGCGCAGGCCCCGCCGGGCAAGGCTGCGCAGGAAGTCGGTCCAGAACGTCTCAGCCTCGGACGCGCCGATCGCCATACCCAGTACCTCGCGCCGCCCGTCGCCGTTCACGCCGACCGCGATGGTCACCGCGACCGAGACGATGCGCCCGGCCTGCCGCACCTTCAGGTACGTGGCGTCGACCCAGACATACGGCCAGTCGCCCTCGATGGGCCGGTCGAGGAACGCCTTCACGCGCACGTCGATCTCCTCGCACAGCCGGCTAACCTGGCTCTTGGTAATACCGCTCATCCCCATCGCCTTGACCAGATCATCGACCGAGCGCGTCGAGATGCCCTGGATGTACGCCTCCTGCACGACCGCAGTCAGCGCCTTCTCGGCGAGGCGCCGGGGTTCGAGGAAGGCCGGGAAGTAACTGCCGGTCCGCAAACGGGGGATGCGCAGCTCGACCGTACCGGCGCGGGTTTCCCAGTCTCGTTCGCGATAGCCATTGCGCTGGGCAAGCCGATCGCTGCTCTTCTCGCCATAGCCCGCGCCGGTCAGGCTGCCGACCTCCAGGTCCATTAAACGCTGCGCGGCAAAGCCGATCATCTCGCGCAGGAAATCCGCATCCGCGCTCTTTCCCACCAGCGCCTGCAGGTTCATCGTATCGTCGGTCATCGGGGTCTCCGTCGGTTGAGTGTCGCAACCCAAACCTATCCGAAGATCGCCGATGGCCACCCCTCAGCTACACCACCCCGTGGGACACAACCGGCAAAGCGGGTCACCGCCAACGAGCGGCGACAAACCGCGACATTTCACCGGCCAACTCATGGTCTTCCGGTGTGCTTCCCTGAAACCCGCCATGCGGCATCGCCTCGAAGACATGGAGTTCGGCATCCACACCCGCCCGGCGCAACGCGCGGTGCATGCGGACCGTATTGGACAAAAAGAGGTCCCGTGTACCCGACTGAAGGAAGGTCGGCGGGAAGTCGCTGAGATCACCGAACAAGGGCGAGAGATAGGGGTGCGACAGGTCAGCACCACCGGCGTACAGTTGGTTGTTTTGTATCAGCGAGCTGGGCAGCACGACATCGACCATCTGGTTGATCTGGAAACTGTCGCCGGACTCGGTCAGATCGACCTGCGGCGATAAGAGAACCAACCCTGTGGGTAGGGCAAGCCCTTCATCCTTTGCGCGCAGGAGCATCGCAACCGCCAGATTGCCGCCTGCCGATCGTCCGCCGACGACGATGCGTGACGGCGCATGGTATTCGAGCACATGGCGATACGCCGCCACGGCATCGTCTAGCGCTGCGGGATAGGGATGTTCGGGCGGCATCCTGTAATCGACGCCGTAACATAGCGCCCCGTGCCGATCCGCCTGCATCCGCGCCTGCGCGCGGCAGGCATCGCCGCCCCCGAACACCAGTGCGCCGCCATGGAAGTCCAGATAGGCGCAGTCCGGCGCGGTCACGGTATCGGGCGTCGCGACATGAATGGTGGCATCACAGGTTCGGATCGTCTCCACGCCCGCGCGCAGCGTGCCGGCCAGTTCCTTCATGGCGGCCGCATAATGTCCGTCCGCAGCGGCCTTGACCCTCATCCAGCCAGCATGATCGTCGGGCGAGGGCATGGTGTAGAGCGCGTTCAACGGAACGCCATCCGCGTTCACCAGCCGTTCCAGACTGGCGCGCGCCTCTGCGCTGATCGAGGACGGAAAGGGGATGATACGGCGTTGCACCATCACGCCGGTTTCTTGATCGCTCATATCCATGCTCCAGTCGTGATGCCCGCTTCATCATAATGGCTCTCGAAACCGCCGTATCGGTGGGATAGCGAGTGATGGCAGATGACGCTGATGCGCGTCATCGCAATTTGGCGGGGAGAACGCCGTCCAGATAGCGTTCGAGCCCGTTCTGGCGTTCGTGGGTGCCAAACACCCCGGCCAAATAGCCATCCGGCCGGATGAGCGCCCATTCGTCGGCGCGCAATCCATAGGCGTCGGCGATATGACCGCCATCGTCCAAGAGGTCGCCTCGATCACCGATCAGCACCATGCGAAGGCCCGGACGAGCGACTGGCCGCGCCCCGGCGTCAAAGCCGAGCAGCGTCCATTGCGGCCCCTGAAACACGGTGAATAGCCGTGTCGGCTGGCCAGCGCGGCCGCGGCACGGTGCGTCCGGCGCACGATCGCCGGGTTGGAGCCTCGTGCCGGTCTGTGATGCCGCGACAGACAGCGACGAGCCACGATAGCCGAGATCGAGCTGCCTGACCTCGCGGTTGCGACGCATCGGCCCCTGCTGTGCTTCGCCGAGCAGGCGGGTCGACAGCCCGAGCATGTTCGCCGCGATCGGGCGGCGTTCCTCCTCGTAGCTGTCGAGCAAAGCCACCGGCGCGTGTGCAAGAACTGCCGCCAGCTTCCAGCCGAGATTATAGGCGTCCTGTACGCTGGTGTTGAGACCCTGGCCGCCGGTGGGGGGATGGATGTGCGCAGCGTCACCGGCGAGGAAGACACGCCCGTTCCGATATTGGTCCGCCAAGCGCGCGTTCATCGCATAGATCGACGACCACTGGACCGAACGGATGACAATCCACGGCATGCCGCTCCGCGCCGCGACCAGTGCGGTCAGGCCAGCGGGCGACAGGTCGACCTCCCCCTCCAGAGGCACCGGCCCCTGAAGCTGGAAGAGGTCCGTCCCGGCGAGCGGACAGATCATCACCTGCGTCGCGCCGTTGCCGTGCTGAAACCGATGCCATGCGGTCCGATCGAGTCCCTCCAATTGCACATCGGCGACGAATGCGCGGATGCCGAGCGTCTTTCCGGAAAACCCGATGCCGAGTGCATGGCGCACGACACTGCGACCGCCGTCCGTGCCAACCAGATAGCGGGCGCGAATGACATGGTCGCCAGCGGCATCCGCGATTCGCGCGGTGACGCCATCGGCATCCTGGTCGAACTCTAAAAGTTTCCGGCCGAATGCGGGCCTGTGTCCGAGTTCGGCCAGCCGCTCCCGCATGACGGCTTCGGTTACGAACTGGGGCACCATCAACGGCGCGGCGTAGGGTTCGGCCGGGGTCGGCATGGCGTCTCCGGTCAGCGACGTGTCATGCGTGCTTCCGTCTGGACGATATTCCCGCATCGGGGGATAGGGCGCCCCCATTGCAGCAAGCCGATCAACAAAGCCGAGATCCTCGAACACCTCCAGCGTCCTGGGCTGGATCCCCTTGCCCCGGGAGCCGCCGAACGGCTGCTCGTTTTGCTCGACGAGCATGAAGGCCACGCCGCGGCGCGCGAGATCGATGGCCAGGGTGAGGCCTGCGGCCCCTGCGCCAATGATCAGGACGTCGGTGTCGTACGACATTGCCCTCTCCACGAATAAATGTGCAATATGCACATATAATTGCCCTCTCCACGAATAAATGTGCAATATGCACATATATGGACACAACCCACGAAGCAACCAAAAGCGTGAATAATACACACGACAGCGAAATTCTGCGCGACCTGCACAGCGCCGTCATCGATCTGGTTGACGAGATGAACCGCCCCCGCCGCGATGACCGGCTGATCGAGGAGGCGGGCATCGCGCTCGACCGGGCGCTGTTCCCCCTGCTTGGGCGGATCTGGCGATATGGACCGATTGGGGTCGTCGACCTGGCGGATCGCACCGGTCGGGATCATACGACGGTCAGCCGTCAGATGGCGAAACTGGAGGATCTGGGCCTTGTCGAACGCCGACCATCGGCGACGGACAAGCGTGTGCGTGAGGCGATAGTCAGCGCCAAGGGGCTCGACATGATCGTTGCGCTGAATGCGGCGCGCGAACGGCTCGCCAATCGCATCTTGGCGTCTTGGACGGATGCGGAATTGGACGAACTGCGCAAGCTGCTCCGCCGCTTTGCCGACGATCTCATGCGCTAATGGTCGGCTGAACCTGGATGTCGCATGGCGAATGGTGAGTTCCGGCGTAAGGCGGCGCTTCCGCCGCACGTCCAGAAGCGCTGCTCAGGTAATCCGGTTCTTTGTTGGCATAGTGACGGCTGTTGTCCTTCAATACTCGCTATCGATCGGCGAGTGACCTAGACTAGGACGTATCCCAGTTCGCAGGGCTGGCCGCAGTGAATGACGGGTTCTGGATTGAGCCGACGTTCCCACCACGGCATACAGACGACGTATGTTGGTCGGGAGCTGCCGCTCTTCCCTTCCGTCCTGGCGACCAGGATGCAGACATTGGAAGCCCCATTTTTTGCAGGCGTAATTTCTGCCGTTCGCTCATCTCGCCTTGGCGCGGCTTTCTGGTGTCAGAACCGCTCGGTTTTGACCCTTCACGCGCTCAGATGTCAGTCTCTTCGTCGATCCGGCTGCGAAGCGAGGCGATGACGTTGTCGAGGCGGCGCAGAAGGTCGTCATAGGACATGATGTCCATCACGTTCGCGTACTTCCGCCTGACCACCTCGAGATCCACCGCCTGCTCGCCACCGACCCCACCCGTCGGATCCCGCCCGAGGATCACGATGGCCTTCGGGTTCGTAACCCGTATCGACATCCCGGGAGGCAGCTTCGCGGCGTACCGCTCCGTCAGCACACGCTCGCCGTCCAGCCCCCACTTAGACAGGTGGAACAAGTACTTCTCCGCCTGCATGATCGTCCCGGAGAGCTCCCGGCTCGGAAAGCCGTTCTCGCGGTAGTCGCCACCCGCCAGCAGGCCCCCACGAGGCCGCTTGATCTCGATGACGTCTAGGTTCCCGGCGGCGTCCACCAGCGCAATGTCGATGAAGCGCCTGCGCGCTCGACCCGGTGTGGAGTACACGTCGGCGATCTGCACGTTCTCGAGTATCGCGACGTACTTCGGGAAGATCAGCAGCAGGAACTTCATAAGGAGCTGCTGCCAGTCGCGTTCTACCCTGACCTCGGCGGCCGCGAGCCAGCCACGAAGCGTGTCACGGATCAACTGATACTTCGCGAGTTCCGCCTCCAGCAGCTCCTCGGTGTCGAGCGAGCCGGTCGCGCCAATCGCCTTGTGAGGAGCCCCTAGATTTCTGGACGCCTTGGATCCTAATTTTGAGGACAGGAGGCGATGATGGGGAAGCCGAATTTCAGTGATGCCTTCAAGCGTGACGCGGTGGCCCAGATCACCGAGCGCGGGTATCGGGTAGCGGAGGTCTCGCAGCGGCTCGGGGTCAGTGCGCACTCGCTGTATGCGTGGAAGCGGCAGCTGGCGCAGGTCGTATCCGGCGATGTCGGCAAGGATGCCGAGATCCGCCAGCTGAAGCGCGAGTTGGCTCGGGTAACCGAGGAGCGCGACATCCTAAAAAAAAGCCACCGCGTATTTCGCTCGGGATGCAAAGTGAGATACGCGTTCATTGCCGAGCATCGTGATCGCTTCGGCGTGCGGGCCATGTGCCGCTGCCTCGCCGTGCAGCCCAGCGGTTTCTATGCTTGGCCCAAGAGCCCGCTGAGCCGGCGGGCTCGGGAAGATGCCCGGCAAACGGAGCTGCGGCGGCGGGCCTGGAGAGACAGTGGCAAGGTCTATGGCTACCGCAAGCTGCACGACGACCTGCTGGATCACGGCGAAACCTGCTGCCCGAACCGGGTTGCCAGATTGACCAGATTGGCGGGCATCAAGGCGCAGATCGGCTATAAGCGCCGGCCTTGGAGCCATGGCGGCAAGCCGTCCCTGGCGGTCGACAACACGCTGGACCGCCAGTTCGACGTCGCTGCGCCAGACCGGGCCTGCGTGATCGACCTGTATTCCCGCCGCGTGGTGGGCTGGTCGATGCAGAGCCGACAGACCACCGATGTGGTGCTGCAGGCGCTGCACATGGCGGTATGGCGGCGCAAGCCGAAGCAGCGGGTGCTGATCCACTCCGACCAAGGCTCGCAGTTCACCAGCATGGAGTGGGCGGCCTTCATCCGGGCTCACGATCTTGAGCACTCGATGAGCCGACGCGGCAACTGCCATGACAATGCCGTCGCCGAGAGCTTCTTCTCCTCGCTCAAGCGCGAGCGTATCCGGCGCCGCACCTATAAAACCCGTGAGGAAGCCCGGCAGGACGTGTTCGATTACGTCGAGATGTTCTACAACCCTGTACGCAAGCAGGTCAGGAACGGGATGCTGTCGCCCGTCGCGTTCGAACGGCAGCAGGTTTTTAAAGCGGAAGGCGTCTAGAAAACTAGAGGCTGTTATGGACCGGTAATGTCGTGAATACTGGTACAACGTGTGGGGCTGGGCATCGAAATACTACGGTTGAGCTATGTGCTTTATAATGATGTTGATCGACCGGTCATCAGAGAGCCCCGGTCACACCGACAAGGCACCCTCCGTCGGCAGCATCAAACAAAAAAGCAATATTCGTAGTGTGATAGGTTCATAACAGCCTCTAGGGGCTCCTCAGCTTCGCCGAGAACGAGGCTCTCTCGCACATTCTCGGGCGTGATCAGTCGGATGCTGCCGTGGAGATGGATAACGGCACCGTGCGGCAGCTTGTTGGGAACCGGTTCTGAGAGCCCGACCGAAAATTGAGTTGAGCGATTTCAGTCAGTTGTGATTCACCGGGGGTTGCGAAGACCACGGGGATCACATGGGCTGGACCGAAACCGCTCGCCGGAGACATGACAGAAGAGGGCTGCGGTACGCAAGCGACTGCACCGATGGGGAATAGGCGCTGGTTGCTCCGTTTCTGGCCCGAACGACGAAGGTAGGCCGCCCGCGGCTCCACCGGGCACGGGATGTGTGGAACGCGATCCAGTACCTCGCAGCGACGGGGTGCCAGTGGGCGCAGTTGCCCCGGGACTTTCCGCCGTTCACGACGGTGCAGTATCATTTCTACCGGATGCGCGACAGCGGCCTGCTCGATGCGATCAACGCGGTGCTGGTGACCGGGGTGCGGGTCGCGGAGGGCCGCGAGGCCGAACCGACGGCAGGCATCATCGACAGCCAGTCGGTCAAGACCACCGAGGCCGGTGGGCCGCGCGGCTATGACGCCGGCAAAAAGATAAAGGGGCGAAAGCGTCACGTCGCGACCGATACGGCAGGCAATCTGCTCGACGGACTGGTCCGTCCTGCCGACATCCAGGATCGCGATGGCGCGCCGGAACTCATCGCACGCTGCCGGGACGCCTATCCGTCGCTGTCACGCCTCTTTGCCGATGGCGGCTATGCCGGACAGAAGCTGGCGACCGCCATCGAGCATCTCGACCGCCTCGCAATCGAGATCGTCAAGCGCTCCGACGCCCATCGCCCTTCGACTTCGCTCAGGAGAGCCTTCGTCGTCCTGCCCCGCCGATGGGTGATCGAGCGCACCATTGCATGGCTCAATCGATGCCGCCGCCTCGCCAAGGACTGGGAGGCAACCATCGCCTCATCCGAAGCGTGGCTCCTCATCGCTTCCATCAGGCGAATGACCCGACGCATCGCAAAGATCGAATTATGAGTCGGGCTCTGAGGGATCGACCAAGGCAACACCCTTCCCAATTGGGAACGGGCCGCGAGACGACCGACGCATTCCCATTGGGATCGAGTATCGAGACACCCGCCATTCGAGCAATTTGCTTTTCAGACAGTCCGCGCTTATCTGTTCTGTGATACTGGAGTGCCCTGACAGTGGTCCTGTAACGAAGTCATCTCGGTCGATCGCATCGCGCGATCCCTGTTGAGCCTGCGCTTAAACGGCGCAGACATGACTTGGTTTTATGTCATTCCCTCACGTTCTGTTCCGCATCGGCCTCGCATGATCGACTGCGTCAGAGTGAGCGTTTTACAGGCATCATCATGACATTCTCAAATAGTTCGCCGGATAACATTGTCGCGTATAATCAAGCAGCTTGGGACAATCTCGCAGCGCAGGATTGCGAATGGTCCCGTCCGGCGTCGCCGCAGACCATTGCGGCAGCCCTGCAAGGCGATTGGTCGGTACGATTGATCCCGGCCGATATGCCCGAGGATTGGCTGGGCCAAGTGGCGGGCCGCAACATCCTTTGCCTGGCGTCCGCTGGCGGTCAGCAAGCCCCCATACTTGCTGCGGCGGGCGCGAATGTTACCGTCCTCGATGCTTCGGAAGGGCAGTTGGAACAGGACCGTAGGGTGGCAGCGAGGGATGGGTTGGCCTTGTCCACGATCCAGGGAGATATGCGCGACCTGTCGGCGTTCTCGGACGAGTCCTTCGACGTTATCTTCCACCCCATTTCAAACCTATATGTGCCCGACGTTCGGCCTGTCTGGAAGGAATGTTACCGGACCCTTCGCAAGGGCGGCCGGCTGCTGGCCAGTTTCTATAACCCGGTCGTCTTCGTCGGCGACCGCGATCCCCAATGGCGGGAGCAAGGGCTCATTCGCCCAATGCACATGATACCCTACGCTGACACGCAGGACATGGAACCCGGCCAACTGGATGCGAAAGTCGAGCGCGGTGAAACGCTGGTTTTCGGCCACAGCCTGACCGATCAGATTGGTGGCCAGACCGAGGCGGGCTTTAGGATCGCAGGCTTTGCAGAGGCCCGTGCGCCAGCGTCGCGCTTCGTCATCGACGATTATCTGCCGACGTTCATTGCGACATTGGCGTTGAAGCCACTTTGATCCGCCCGTTTTCAATCAGGACGCCTGAGGCAGTCCCCATTGGGAACGGCGAACGAGACTGCCGGCACCGTCTCGTTTGGGATGGTGAAACGGGAATAGGGATCGTGTTCTCGAAACTCACCGAATGATGTTTCGAGAACGCGATGACCCAGTTTTTATTGGAAAAGCTGGCGTCTCTGCCGCGCCCAAGCCTTAATGCTGGTCGGGGTGAAGCCCGGCAGCCCCTTCGGGTCCTGCACCGTGGCGAGTATCTGGTCGGCTTCGTCGGGATGTTCGCGGAAGTAGCGGAACTTGGATGCGATGCGCCGGCCCATGCCAAGGCCCATCGCCACGTCTACGTCACGCTCGAACACGTCCAGCGGCTCGGCATGATAGCTGATCGGCTTGCCCAGCGCGGCCGAGAGGCGCGACTCCAGCTCGTCGCCCGTGACGCTCTCCGGTCCACTCACGAGGTGATCGCCGCCAAAGCGATCCTGCTCCAGCAGCACGATCGCAGCCAGCGCGCAGTCGTCGGCGCTGGTCCATGCAATCCGCTGCTCGCTCGCGATCGGCGGGGAGAAGACGCCGCGCTCCGCTATATCGGCGCGGGCGGACGGCTTCAGGAGGTTGTCGAGGTACATGGTCGGGCGCACGATGGCGACGGGGATGCCGGCGCTGCGAACCAGTGCCTCGATCGCGGCGTTGGCGACAAAGCTCGGTTCGTTGCAGGGAGCGGGGCGACTGGCGCTCGCCAGCTTCAGGACGATCGAGCGAACGCGGGCATGGCGTAGCGCATCGAGCGCGTTCCCGACCTGGCGAATCATGGTGGGCTGCTCGCCGGTCGGCACCTGAAGCACGGCGTGGGCGCACCCTTCCGCTGCCGCGGCAAGGCTGACCGGATCGTCCAGATCGCCGATCACGGCGTGGCCGGCACTGTCGCTGGATCGCTTGCGTATCAGCCCCCGCGCCAGATGCCCGCGCTCGCGAGCGACGCGCGCGACGGCGCTCCCCTGAGTGCCGTTGGCGAGGAATACGAGGATGGGACCGGATACAGGCATGGCTCACTCCTTTGGCGATCCGCCAAGGAGCATCGTCACGATGACAACCCGGACAGACCCGATGATGCCTTTCGGCACCGGGACTGTCGGGGGTTCACGGCGGGGGCCGGAACAGAGCCTCCGATCAGGAGGGGCTTGGGCCTACCCAGACCAAGCCAGCCATTTTCGACGCCGCCTCATAGCAAAAGGACGCGGCGCGGGAAAGCTAACGGCTTTCCCATCGGGATCGCATTTTGGGAAAGCGTGCTAAGAGCCCGACTCATAATTCGATCTTTGCGATGCGTCGGGTCATTCGCCTGATGGAAGCGATGAGGAGCCACGCTTCGGATGAGGCGATGGTTGCCTCCCAGTCCTTGGCGAGGCGGCGGCATCGATTGAGCCATGCAATGGTGCGCTCGATCACCCATCGGCGGGGCAGGACGACGAAGGCTCTCCTGAGCGAAGTCGAAGGGCGATGGGCGTCGGAGCGCTTGACGATCTCGATTGCGAGGCGGTCGAGATGCTCGATGGCGGTCGCCAGCTTCTGTCCGGCATAGCCGCCATCGGCAAAGAGGCGTGACAGCGACGGATAGGCGTCCCGGCAGCGTGCGATGAGTTCCGGCGCGCCATCGCGATCCTGGATGTCGGCAGGACGGACCAGTCCGTCGAGCAGATTGCCTGCCGTATCGGTCGCGACGTGACGCTTTCGCCCCTTTATCTTTTTGCCGGCGTCATAGCCGCGCGGCCCACCGGCCTCGGTGGTCTTGACCGACTGGCTGTCGATGATGCCTGCCGTCGGTTCGGCCTCGCGGCCCTCCGCGACCCGCACCCCGGTCACCAGCACCGCGTTGATCGCATCGAGCAGGCCGCTGTCGCGCATCCGGTAGAAATGATACTGCACCGTCGTGAACGGCGGAAAGTCCCGGGGCAACTGCGCCCACTGGCACCCCGTCGCTGCGAGGTACTGGATCGCGTTCCACACATCCCGTGCCCGGTGGAGCCGCGGGCGGCCTACCTTCGTCGTTCGGGCCAGAAACGGAGCAACCAGCGCCTATTCCCCATCGGTGCAGTCGCTTGCGTACCGCAGCCCTCTTCTGTCATGTCTCCGGCGAGCGGTTTCGGTCCAGCCCATGTGATCCCCGTGGTCTTCGCAACCCCCGGTGAATCACAACTGACTGAAATCGCTCAACTCAATTTTCGGTCGGGCTCTAAGAAGGAGGCTTGGGGCTATCCCCTGAGCATAGGCTTATGTCCGTGTCCGAGATCATCACCGACGGCGGTCGTCGCCGTTACTGGAGCACGCCTGAGAAGCTGAGGATCGTCGAGGAGACGCTCGACGGTCGCGAGAGCATATCGGTGGTGGCGCGCCGCAACGGCGTGGCGCCCAACCTGCTGTACCGCTGGCGGCGACTGATGCTGGAAGGCGGGAGCGTGGCGGTCGCCGGCGACGATGACGTGACCAGCAATCGCCAGGTCCGCGAGATGGAGACCCGCATCCGCGAACTGGAGCGCCAGCTCGGCCGCAAGACGCTGGAGGTCGAGATTCTGAAGGAAGCGCTGGAGCGCTCGCGCCCAAAAAAAGCGAGCTTGCTCATGCACTCGCCGCTGCCGGAGACTATCCGGTGAGCCTGGTCGCCAAGACGCTCGGGGTCGGGCGCTCGACGGTGTACGACCGCCTGACCGGCCGCACCCGGACTCGCGGGCCGTACGCCAAGGCCGACGACGCGGACCTGCTGCCCCGCATCCGCCAGATCGCCGCGCAGCGGCCCACCTACGGCTACCGCCGCATCGCGGCGGTCCTCAATCGACAGCGGCGCGCCGATGGACTGGCGCTGGTCAACCACAAGCGCGTCTACCGCATCATGGCGGCGGACCGCCTGCTGCTGGCGCGGCGCTATACCGAGCGGGCCGACTATGGCCATGACGGCGTCGTGGTGGCGATCCGCTCGAACCTGCGCTGGTGCTCGGACGGCTTCGAGTTCACCTGCTGGAACGGTGAGGTCGTGCGCGGCGCCTTCATCATCGACGCCCATGACCGCGAGATCATCGCCTGGCGCGCGGTCGCCAATGCGGGCATCAGCGGCTCGGACGTGCGCGATATCATGCTGGAGGCCGTGGAAACCCGCTTCGGCGGAATGCGCGCGCCCGTGCCGGTCGAGATGCTGTCCGATAACGGCTCGGCCTATACCGCCCGCGAAACCCGCACCTTTGCCCGGCAGCTGGGCCTCAAACCCTGCTTCACCCCCGTCCGCAGCCCGCAGTCCAACGGCATCTCCGAGGCCTTCGTCCATACCCTCAAGCGCGATTACGTCCGCGTCTCGCCGCTGCCCGATGCATCCACCGCGTTGACATCGCTTGCCGGATGGATCGAAGACTACAACGACAACCACCCCCATTCAGGACTCAAAATGCGTTCACCGCGCGAACATCGCGCATTGGTTTCTGCAACCGCTTGAACCCGTCCGGTGAAACGGGGGCCAGATCATCGTGGAGGGCCCGTAATCGGCCGGACAGTCGCACCAGCGACAACCGACCTTTAGCACATGTACGATCCCGGAGATCACCCGCCGGTCGTCCACTCGCCGCGCGCCGGGCTGGTTCTTCGGCAGATGCGGCTCGATCGCCGCCCACGCTTCATCCGACAACCAGAACAGCGCCATGCCTCAATCCTCCTGATCCACCCGACAGTGAATCAGGAAAAACAGCATCCCTCAAGATGCTGATTGGGTTTCGACCCTAGCATTACAGTTGCGTTCTTGATCGGACATGCGCGCGTCGAGCGGCGGCTTGATGGGCGCGTCGCCAGCATGACCATGCGATGACGTGGCGAGGCGCGATGCGCCGCTGTGCGAGCCTGATGACGATACGGCGGATTTCCTGGACGGACCAGCGGATCATCTCCGTGGTATCGTCCAGGGTCTTTTTGGGGGCGTGGCATTGGCGCGGGTGCGGATGGCCGCCAGCATCGCGAAGGCCAGCATGACGAGCGAGACGTGCCGGTGCCAGCCATGCCAGGAGCGGGTTTCGTTGTGGTCGAGGCCGAGTTCGTTCTTCGCCGTCTCGAAGCTGTCTTCGATGCCCCAGCGATGCCCTTCGACCCCGACCAGGGTTTCGATGGTCGTACCGGCCGGGCACCAGGTGGTGAAGAAGGCGAGGTCGTCACCGGCGACGTGGCGGCGGATCAACAGGCCTCTGGTCCATGTCCCGATTGCGCCATTGACGTACTCGTCGGCGTCCAGGTCGGCGAGCTCGAAATAGGCCCAGTCGTGAAAGCGCTCGCCCTTGGTGCCCTGACCTGCGGACAGACGCTGCCATGCAGCAGGATCGAGTTCGCCCGCGATCTGCGCGGCGGTGCCCGCGACGACCGGCTTGTCGCCCCATGAGCCGAAGCGATGGTCGCCCTTCACGCCCAGCACATAGCCCTTGCCGGCACGGCGCAAGCTCTGCTCGATGTCGCCGACGCCGTAGACCGCATCCGCCGAGACCCAGGCAAACGGCATGTCGGCCGCGATCGCGCGCTCGATCATTTGCACTGCCAGCGCCGGCTTGGTGGCGAATGCCGTGCCCTCCGGCACATGCGCGGCCGCCAGGCGGGCCGGGTCGGCCGTCCAGCTCTTGGGCAGGTAAAGTGCCCGGTCGACGAAAGCATGGCCCCTGGGCGAGACATAAGCGGCGAATACGCCGATCTGGCAGTTGGTCACCTTGCCGGCCGACCCGGTGTACTGGCG
This sequence comes from Granulibacter bethesdensis CGDNIH1, assembly GCF_000014285.2. Classification (NCBI taxonomy): domain Bacteria; kingdom Pseudomonadati; phylum Pseudomonadota; class Alphaproteobacteria; order Acetobacterales; family Acetobacteraceae; genus Granulibacter; species Granulibacter bethesdensis. The sequence continues at coordinate 2,021,678 of NC_008343.2, forward strand.
CCCCACGCCGCATGACGCCTTGCCCTGTTTCAGGAACCCGGTCTCGTCGATGACCAGCACCGCATCATCGGTGCCAAGATGTTCGACGGCATAGTCGCGCACGATGTCGCGCAGCGCATCCGCATCCCACCGCCCGCGCCCCAGGATCGCCTGCTGCCGCCACGGTCCTGCATCGCCCGCCGCCTCGGCGCGCATCCACCCGGTCTTGCGGCGCTCGTCGCCCAGCAAGCCATCCAGAAAACTGTTCGCCGATGCCGCCACACGCGCCTGGCTGAACAAGGGCCGCATCCGCGCCTTCACCTCGCGCAGCGATGATGCCCAAAGCTCCAGCGTCGCCTCGATCGATGCCCCCGTCACCACGACCTCCCTCGTCATGGTCACCCATTGATTCAGATCATGATCAAGAACGCAACTGTAATGCTAGGGTCGAAACCCAATCAGCATCTTGAGGGATGCTGTTTTTCCTGATTCACTGTCGGGTGGATCAGGAGGATTGAGGCATGGCGCTGTTCTGGTTGTCGGATGAAGCGTGGGCGGCGATCGAGCCGCATCTGCCGAAGAACCAGCCCGGCGCGCGGCGAGTGGACGACCGGCGGGTGATCTCCGGGATCGTACATGTGCTAAAGGTCGGTTGTCGCTGGTGCGACTGTCCGGCCGATTACGGGCCCTCCACGACGATCTACAACCGGTTCAACCGCTGGTCGCGCCGTGGCTTCTGGCTCAAGCTGCTCGACGCGCTGGTGAATGCTGGCGTGGTGACGAAAAGCACCGCGATCGACAGCACCTACATCAAGGCGCAGCGCGCGGCCTTCGGTGGAAAAGGGGGCGCCAGATCCAGGCGATCGGTCGCTCACGCGGCGGATGGACGACCAAGGTCCACGCGCTCACCGATGTCATCGGCCGCCCCTATGCCCTGATGCTGACAGCCGGCAATGTCAGCGACGTGAAGGCAGCCCCCGCGCTTCTCGAACGGGCGGGCCGGATGCGTTATCTCCTTGCTGACAAAGGCTATGATGCCGACCGGCTGCGCCGTTCGCTCCGTGACGTCGGAGCCATTCCCGTCATTCCCGGACGGCGAAACCGCAAACGTACCATCCGTTACGACAAGTGAGCAGCCCCCATCGGGTGGTCCGGGTTATTAGTTAGTGCATTGTCGTCTCCGCCGCCATTGCCGGTCGTAGGTGGAGCGAAGCGGAACCGGAGGCCGGCAATGGCGGTGTCGCCGCTTGTGGTGCGGGCGGCCGGTAGCCCAGGCTGCTGTGCGGCCGGACGGTGTTGTAGTGACGGCGCCACGCCTCGATCAGTACTCTTGCTTCAGCGAGGCTGTAGAAAATCTCGCCGTTGAGCAGCTCATCGCGCAGCGAGCCGTTGAAGCTCTCGTTGTAGCCATTCTCCCACGGCGAACCCGGCGCGATGTACAGCGTCTTCACGCCAACCTGCCCAAGCCATTTCTGAACCGCGGTAGCGATGAACTCGCTGCCGTTATCCGATCTGATATGCGCGGGCGGACCCCTCGCGATGAACAGGTCGGCAAGCGCTGCCAGCACGTCTTCGTGTCGAAGCTGGCGCGCGACGACCAGTGCCAGGCATTCCCTGCTGGCCTCATCGATGATGGTCAGTATCCGGAACTTGCGCCCGTCATGCGTCCGCGCTTCGACGAAGTCGTACGCCCACACATGCCCCGGATACTCCGGTCGCAGCCGGATGCATGAGCCGTCGTTCAACCATAGCCGGCCACGTTTAGGTTGCTTCTGCGGCACCTTGAGGCCTTCACGCCGCCAGATCCGCTCCACCCGTTTATGGTTCACCGACCAGCCCGCCGCATGCAGCAGTGCGGTGACCCGGCGGTAGCCGTAGCGCCCGTACTGCTTGGCCAGCGCGACGATGTCGTCGGTCAGCACCTCTTCGTCATCTGCCCCGCACGGCACCTTGCGCTGTGTCGACCGGTGCTGCCCCAGCACGCGGCACACCCGCCGCTCGGATATGTCCAGCACCTCTCGCACCTGGTCGATGCAGCGTCGGCGTCGCGCGGGGCTCAGAAGTTTCCCCGCGCCGCCTCCTGTAAAATCAACTTGTCCAGTGTCAGGTCGGAGATCGCACGCCGCAGCCGCAGGTTCTCCTTCTCCAGATCTTTCATCCGACGCGCCTGATCCGTCTTCAAGCCGCCGTACTCCTTGCGCCAGCGGTAGTAGGTCTGCTCGCTGACCGCGATCCGCCGGCATGCCTCAGCGGTCGTCCCGCCCTGGCCCAGCATGATCTCGACCTCACGCAGCTTCCCGATGATCTCCTCAGGCTTGTGCTTCTTGGCAGGCATGCATCGTCCCTTCCTTGATCCAGACTGTCATAGTCGATGGACCACTCAGAAGGGGGCAGCTCACGCGCAGCGTTTCAACTCTCCTGCCACTCCCATCTGGATAGACCATGGCTGACGAAACCATCACCGATGCCGCACATGCGGTCGAACTCGCCACCGAACTGACCATTGCCTGGCTGGGCAATCCCAATACCCGCATCGACGCCGAGCAGGTCCCGGCGTTTCTCGGCAGCATGCACAGCGCCATCCTGAAGCTGGCCGGCGGCAGCGAGACGGCGGCAGCAGACGCCGTCGACACCACCGAATACACGCCTGCGGTGTCGGTGCGGAAGTCGCTGGCCTCGAAGGACCACATCATCTCGATGATCGACGGCAAGCCCTACAAGACGCTGCGCCGCCACCTCGCCACCAACGGCCTGACGCCCGAGCAGTATCGCGAGCGCTATAACCTCAAGGCCGACTATCCGATGGTGTCCGAAACCTATTCGGAAAGCCGCCGGGTGATGGCCAAGAAGATCGGCCTCGGCCGCAAGCCGGGCACCAAGGTCGCAAGCGCAGCCAAGCCGAAGGGCGTGAAGGCCGCCAAGAGCGCCGCGGCTGCGCATCTGTCAGGCGAATAATCGGTCAGGCAGGGCTGGCTTCGAGCAGCCGACCCTGCCCGCTACTTTTGGCCACGGCCAAGGCCTCATCGGCCACGGGCGCCGCGCTCAGATGGCTTTGGATGAAACCGGCCCAGTCCTCGAGCATGCGCCGGCGCGGGGAAAGATAGAGCGCGGCGTTATACGCCCCCCTCACCTCATCGCGCTCGACATGAGCGAGCGCCATCTCGATCCAGTCGGGCTGGTAGCATTCGGCCTCATTGGCCCAGGTCGAGGCCAGCCCACGAAAACCATGCACGGTCTGGCGACCACGATAGCCCATCCGGTAGCAGGCATAGATCATCGTGTTCTGCGAGATCGGCTGGTCGGGCTTCTCACCGACAAAGACATAGTCCGCCAAACTATAGACCCGCACCTCCTGAAGGAGCGCGACAACCGCGGGTGCCAGCGGCACGACATGCTCACGCACCATCTTCATGCGCTCGGCCGGCACTCGCCAGACCGGGGACGCCCCGTCGAGATCCTCGAACTCCTCCCAGCGGGCATGACGCGTCTCGTTGGTCCGCACCCAGGTCAGCAGCGTGAACAACAGCGCCGCCCGGGTCACTGCGCGACGCCGCGGCGTCTCCTCGCCGTCATAGCCGTCAATCGCCCGGATCAGCGCAGGCAGCTCGCTGCGGCCAATCCGCGGCATATGCCGGGTACGCGGTTTGGGCTTGAGCAGTTGGCCGAGATGCTCGGCCGGGTCCCGCTCGGCCCAGCCATGGGCGATGGCAAAACGATAGATCTGGCTGACATGCTGCTTCAAACGCCGGCTGACGTCGAGCGCGCCGCGCGCCTCGACCCGCCGTACCATCGCCAGCACATCGGTCGGCGTGATGACAGACAAGCCAAGCTTGCCAAGCACCGGAAAGGCATCGCGCTCGAGCCGGGTCAGCAGCCTTGTGGCATGCCCGGCATCGAGCGCGTCGAGGCGGTGGCCATGCCATTTGCGTGCCGCTTCCTCGAAGGTCATCTGCGTCCTAGGCTTGTTGCCCGCGCCAGGATCGCCCCCCTCGCCCAGCACCACTTTGGCCTTGGCGCGGCGCAGCCGCGCCTCCGCCAACGACACGCCGGGATAGGCGCCAAAGCTCAAGAGCTTTTCCTTGCCGCCATAGCGGTACTTCATCCGCCACAGCTTGGAGCCGTTGGGGCGGACGAGAAGGTAGAGGCCTTCGCCGTCGGTGAGTTTATAGTCTTTTGCCCGCTTGGTGGCTTAGCGGACTTCGAGCTCCTTGAGGGCCATGGGGGTATCTCCTGCCGAGGCCGGGATGATACCCACGAAAATACCCCCAAAGGCAAATCGACGTCGTGGCACCCAGAGGCCTCGACCGGGACGCGATGAGAGCCGCTGAGCGAGGGCTAACTCACGGAAAAATGACACAAAAAATCCGCCTCGGGATGATCCGGGCGGTTATGACATTGGAAAGTATGGTTGCGGGGGCAGGATTTGAACCTGCGGCCTTCAGGTTATGAGCCTGACGAGCTACCGGGCTGCTCCACCCCGCGTTTGTGGTGGTAGGTAGCGTGAGGGGTGGGTTGGAAGACCTGGCGGCGACCTACTCTCCCGCATCTTGAGATGCAGTACCATGGGCGCTGGGGCATTTCACGTCCGAGTTCGGGATGGGATCGGGTGTAGTTTCCCCGCCATAGCCACCAGGTCGTCCAACCCACCTTTTTGGGTGGTGTTGTGATGGGATGTTCTGGTGTTTTTTAGGATGTGCTGTTTGTCATGTGTGGATGACTTCTGTGCATGATGGAAGTTCTTGAGCCTATCGGGCTATTAGGACCAGTTAGCTGAGTGCGTTACCGCACGTATACACCTGGCCTATCGACGTGATGGTCTTTCACGGCCCTCAGGGAGACCTGGTTTTGAGGTGGGTTTCCCGCTTAGATGCTTTCAGCGGTTATCCCGTCCGCACATAGCTACCCGGCTGTGCCGCTGGCGCGACAACCGGTGCACCAGAGGTGCGTCCATCCCGGTCCTCTCGTACTAGGGACAGATCCTCTCAAGTCTCCAACACCCACGGCAGATAGGGACCGAACTGTCTCACGACGTTCTAAACCCAGCTCACGTACCACTTTAATCGGCGAACAGCCGAACCCTTGGGACCTGCTCCAGCCCCAGGATGTGATGAGCCGACATCGAGGTGCCAAACCTCCCCGTCGATGTGGACTCTTGGGGGAGATCAGCCTGTTATCCCTAGAGTACCTTTTATCCGTTGAGCGATGGCCCTTCCACGCGGGACCACCGGATCACTATGGCCGACTTTCGTCTCTGCTCGAACTGTCGCTCTCGCAGTCAGGCGGGCTTATGCCATTGCACTCAACAGCCGATGTCCGACCGGCTTGAGCCCACCATCGCGCGCCTCCGTTACCATTTGGGAGGCGACCGCCCCAGTCAAACTGCCCGCCATGCAGGGTCCCGGACCGGGCTTACCGGTCTCGGTTAGACACCAGAAAAACGCAGGGTGGTATTTCAAGGTTGGCTCCACACAAGCTAGCGCCCATGCTTCAAAGCCTCCCACCTATCCTACACAGCATTTTCCTGGTGCCACTGCAAAGCTGCAGTAAAGGTTCATAGGGTCTTTCCGTCTGACCGCGGGTACCCCGCATCTTCACGGGGAATTCAATTTCGCTGAGCCGATGCCGGAGACAGTGGGGAAGTCGTTACGCCATTCGTGCAGGTCGGAACTTACCCGACAAGGAATTTCGCTACCTTAGGACCGTTATAGTTACGGCCGCCGTTTACCGGGGCTTCAATTCAGTGCTTGCACACCTCCTCTTAACCTTCCGGCACCGGGCAGGCGTCAGACCCTATACGTCGTCTCTCGACTTCGCAGAGCCCTGTGTTTTTACTAAACAGTCGCT